>JAAUPU010000026.1 GCA_012032975.1 Caldilineaceae bacterium
GCGGCGGAGCAGGTCACGGATGCGACGATCATCCTCGACAATTAAGATGCGCTCAGTCATCTCGTCCCTTCGTACAAATGGCTATTAACAATGCTGCTTGAACCTGGTATGTAGAAGACCCATGGGGACAGTCAAATCCGGTGGTGGTTGGTCCACTCAACTGCCCTGGATTGTAGGCAAGGCAACAGGCTGTGTCAAATCAGGCCGTAGCGCATGACGATCACGTGCGAGGCATAGTGAAATAGCGACTTCACCTTGCATCACGCCGAAAACATGCTTTGCCTGCACGCCGTGATACAATTTTGTATTATGCCATCAATCGCGGACAGGGCGTATTTGTGCCCTTCAATAAAGGAGTGAATCAATGATGACGGAACAGACCCATCGTGTCGAACGCGATAGCTTGGGCGAGGTGCGCGTCCCTTTCGATGCGCTCTATGGCGCCCAAACCCAACGCGCTGTAGAGAATTTCCCGATCAGCGACCTGCGATTTCCGCGTACCTTTATCCGTGCAATGGGTATGATCAAAGCCGCGGCCGCGGCTGTAAATGTAGACCTGGGAGCAATGGACCGCGCGATGGCAGACGCCATCCAGTCCGCTGCAAGTGAAGTGGAGCAGGGCCGCCACGACGCCCATTTCCCCTTGGACATCTTCCAGACAGGCTCTGGCACCAGCACCAATATGAATGCCAATGAGGTGCTGGCAAAGCTGGCGACGGCCCGCTTGGGAAAAGCAGTACACCCAAACGCGACGTCAACATGGGTCAGAGTAGCAACGATGTTATACCGACTGCTATTCATGTCAGCGCCTATCTTGCAGTGAGCGATGCGTTGCTCCCGGCATTGGAGCATCTTCATCGCACGTTGCTGGACAAAGCCGCCGCTGTCGATCACGTGGTGACGACTGGGCGCACTCATCTGATGGACGCGATGCCGATTCGGCTTAGCCAGGAGTTGGGCGGCTGGGCAAGCCAGGTTGAGCACGGAATCCAACGCATCAACGCCACATTGCCCAGGCTGGCCGAACTTGCCCAAGGGGGCACCGCCGTTGGCACTGGGATCAACGCCCATCCCGAATTTGGCGCTCGCATCGCAGCCAAACTGTCTGAAATGACAGGGCTGCCCCTGGTAACCAGCAGCAACTATTTTGAGAGTCTAAGTACTCAGGACGCGGCAGTGGAGTTGAGTGGCCAACTCAAGACCGTGGCGGTCAGCTTGACAAAAATCGCCAACGATTTGCGCTGGATGAACAGCGGACCCATCGCCGGAATTGGCGAAATTGTGTTGCCAGCATTACAACCAGGCAGCAGCATCATGCCGGGAAAAATCAACCCAGTGATCCCCGAGGCAGTCACCATGGTCTGCGCACAGGTGATTGGCAATGATTTGACAGTCACGCTGGCAGGGCAATCCGGTAGTTTTCAGCTGAATGTCATGCTGCCCGTAGTTGCATACAATTTGTTGCAGAGCATCGAACTGTTGGCCAACGGCGCCCGCATCTTGGCCGACAAGGCGATTGCTGGTTTCGCCGTGAATGAAGAACGTATTGCCGAGCTGGTTGGTCGCAATCCGATTCTGGTAACTGCGTTGAACCCCGTGATCGGCTACGAGACCGGTGCGAAGATCGCCAAAAAGGCCTATGCGGAAGGCAGATTGCTGAAGGATGTTGCGGCGATGGAAACCGACTTGACCCCTGATGAGTTGGACCGGCTGCTGGACCCTCGTCAGCTTACGGAGGGCGGCATACAGCAGTAACCGGAGCAGCCAGCTTCAAATAGAAAAGAGCGGGGTCGGCTTGCCGACCCCGCTCTTTTCTATTTGAATGTCTAGCTCTCGTCGAGAGTCAGTGGCGTCACGGAAGATAACTAAATGGGTTGCGCTGGACGCCTTGGTAGCGAATCTCAAAGTGTAGATGCGGCCCTGTGCTGTTCCCCGTGTTGCCAACGCTGCCGATATGCTCTCCGCGGGAGACGTTTTCTCCGGGGCGCACGAAAATGCTGTTGAGATGGGCATACAGGGTGACAAAGCCGTTGCCGTGATCGATGATCACATGATTGCCATATCCGCCATTCCAGCCACCGGTGGCTACGGCCACGTAGCCGCCATCCGCTGCGGCGACAGGGGCGCCTGTCCAAGCGCCAATGTCGATGGCTGGATGACCGCTCCAGAACTTCTGACCGATCGAGCCAGCTGTTGGCCAGTCAAACGCACCTGATCCCTTACTGGCGAACGAGGGCGCCTCGCCCGTGTAGGCAACGGCCTGTGTCTGTACGAAGGACTTCGTGCCTCCTGGTATGATCAATTGGCGTCCGGTCACGAGCGGCGCGCTTGCGTCAGGGATCTCGTTGAGTGCGAATCCTGTAATGTCTGCGACCTCTACTTTGTATTTGTTGGCCAATGACCCCAGAGTATCGCCAGAGCGAATGATGTGAAGCGCGCCATCGACTGGAAGAACATTGATGGCATCACCGGGTCGGATCAGGTCTGGGTTGGACTCCAGGCTCTGGTTGGCCCATTGAATTGTCTCCGGCCTAATCCCAAATTTCTCGGCGATCCCGAGTACAGTATCCCCGGCCTGGACGATATAGGTCTGGATGCCTTCCGGCGGAAGGGGCGCAGCATCTTCCTGGATAACGGTAAATGGAACCGCGGATTTGGGCAGGAATTCGCTTGTCATTGCGCTGGCGGCCTGATTTGCAAGGGCGCCAGACATTTGAAGCGCGGTGGTACGCGATAGTTCGCCGTTGTCGATCAGCGCGTTGCTTGGCAATGCGCGCAGCGAAAAACTCCAGTCAGGCATTTCGACATTGCTGATGATAAGAATTAGAGCGGCTACTGCCAAGACCGACAAGTGGCCAGCCAAGCGAACCGGCGTAACCTGGTCAGACAGCGTGAGTTGAATCTGCCGTTGTATCTTGTGCAAAAACGAATCCGTCGGATGGCTGGGAGCGGGTCGTGGACCCAGCCAATCCTGGCTTCCTTGTGGTGTGAATCTGGGCTGTGTAGTTGCGAGCGAAGAGGAAAGGGATGGCGATTCTGTCTGCGAGGCGACTGTCGAAAGCTGGCTTCTTGGCGCCAAACGCTGACTCAGCGTCTGACTCTCTCGCAAGCTACCGAGCCGTAAGTCTGCCTCGTGTGATGAATAATCATCGCTGGCTGCCGTATTGGCGTCTGGTGACATAGATTAGGTCCCAAATTTCAGGCTCTTCGGGGGGAGAAAGCCATCAATTTCTGTTGAAGTTTCTGCTGCTTGACCGAGCAAATGAGGTGAAAGCTTCTTAACTTCGGTGCGATTATAGCATGAACCCTTTGATCCGCAAAGCAGTTTGCCAGGGCCGTGAACGCACAAAACCGACGATTATTTCGGATCACCGATGAATCGTCGGTTTTGCGTAGGTTTTGCGTATGCACATGTGGTTGAAATAAAGAATGCTCAGCTTCGTCTTCGCAGCTGTCGCAGAAGTGAAGTCGGCTAGCGTTTGGTCAGGGTCTCCAGGAATTCTCGGTTGTCGCGTGTCCGGCTGAGCCGCTCGATGATTGGAAGCAGCGCTTCGCTGCCGCCACCCATGGCATCGATCATCCTGCGCAGTGTGTACACTTTGGCCAACGTCTCTGCATCCAACAGCTTTTCTTCGGCGCGCGTGCCGCTGCGCTCGATGTCAAAGGCTGGGAAGATTCGCCGCTCAGAGAGTTTGCGGCTTAAGTGCAGTTCCATGTTGCCAGTGCCCTTAAACTCTTCGTAGATGACATCGTCCATGCGGCTGCCTGTTTCGACCAGGGTCGTGGCGATGATTGTCAAGCTGCCCCCCTCTTCGATATTGCGTGCCGCACCAAAAAACCGTTTGGGTGGATAGAGCGCGGCCGGATCAATACCGCCAGAGAGCGTACGACCGGAGGCTGGCACCGTCAGGTTATAGGCGCGAGCAAGGCGGGTGATACTGTCGAGCAGGATCACGACATCTTTCTCGGCCTCGACCAATCGCTTTGCCCGGTCCAGAGCCATTTCCGCTACACGTACATGGTTCTGAACCGGTTCGTCAAAGGTGCTGCTCACCACTTCGGCTTCGACCGAGCGGTCCATGTCGGTGACCTCCTCCGGGCGCTCACCGATCAGGACAACCATAAGGTGGATGTCCCGATAATTGGTGGTAATCCCGTTGGCGATGCGCTTTAGTACGGTGGTCTTGCCTGCCTTGGGCGGACTCACGATGAGTCCGCGCTGGCCGCGACCGATGGGAGCCAGCAAGTCGACCATTCGTGTTGAGATCACATTGGGTCGCGTCTCTAGAAGCAATTGCTCATCCGGGAAGATGGGTGTGAGCTTGTCGAACTGAGCGCGCCGTTTGCCCTCTTCGGGATCAACGCCATTGACGGCTTCGACTTTCAGGAGGCCGTGGTATTTCTCAGTGTCCTTGGGTGGACGCACCTGCCCCACGACGAAATCGCCTGTGCGCAGGCCAAAACGCCGGATCTGACTCTGGCTGACGTAGACATCCTCTGGCCCTGGCAGCAAGTGATCGCTGCGCAGGAATCCGATTCCGTCCTGTACGATTTCCAGAATGCCGCCACCGAAGATGTATCCCTGGTGTTCGGCATTGGCCCGGAGCAAGCGCATCACGAGGTCGAACTTTTTTAGTCGGGTATATCCCGTAATATCCATCGACCGTGCGATCTCGCGCAGTTCGTCAAGGTTGAGTGCATCGAGTTCGGCGATGCTCATCGAAAAGAGTTCGGCTGTTGAGCTTGTCATGTTGGTTTTTTCCTAGTCTTCAAAATAGAGGAGTAGACTCTTATAAAGAGTCACTCATAAGCAGAGCCATCGACATTGGCGCGGCTCAATAAATCTGTAGCGGAAGCGGGGAACGACATAGAACGACATAGATCGCGGCCTACTGTGGTCCTGATCCAGACCAACACATAGGCTAAACTTCGGCGAAAATCTGACAATTGGAATGGATTCGTGGGCAAGGGTGAGGAGCCTTGGGTCGGTACGTTGTCGAAGAGTCTGGTTGGATTCTATGATCGAGCCGCTAGAGGGAGTAGCCGGCGGTCACAGCCATGCCCGGCGATATCAAATTACGGAGGCTAAGCCTTTGCCGGGCCGGATCCAAGCGCACTGTTCATATGGTTGACGGATTACGTGCAAAGGAGCCATGCAACGGAAACCGCATTGTGAGAATAACAACATGTGGTCCAACTAGTTTGCGGAATACGACGCGTGGCGGCGTTACAGGTGAAGAATTGATATATTTCAAATGGGGTGAAGAACAATGGATTTCTGAGGGCTTAAGGCTTAAACCACATTATAACAACAGTTCTGTATACCGTCAACTTCGGCTTGAATTGCTGGAACTGTTGGGTTTGTGTCGCCATAATCCGTGGATTCAGGCCACCCTAGATTGAGCTTACTGGTAGACGGGCTGACCCTTGACTGCTTCAAGATCAAGGTGATGGGTCTGGCATCGAACTGAGTCGGCGTCCGGCGAAGAAGGAGGGTTTGGGCAAACCCGCACCCTCCTTTTTGTTGCCAAGCGCGCTGGCAGTTCGCTACCACTCCCAGATGCCCGCCATATCGCGCAGATCTTCTGCGTCCACAATCGTGATTCGCCGGTAGCCCAATTCCACAAGCCCCTGACGTTTGAAATCCCGCAAGATCGCACTGACAGTCTCTCGATACGTACCGAGATGGTTCGCAAGCGTTTGATGGCTCACGCCTTTGATAACGCCACTTTCATTGTCGCTCATTTCCAGCAGTAGCGAGGCCAGCCGTTCTGGCAATTTCTTGTACGCTACATCTTCCAGACTATTCTCCACCTGCATCAACCGTGAGCCGTAGGTCTGGAGGAGGCCCCAACCCAAGATGGGGTATTGCATTGTCATGTTGCGCGCCTCGTTGGTGCCGATGACCCACACCGATACTTTTTCGGCAGCCTCGACGAAGACGCTAGGGTCGCCAGAGGAATCCAGCGCACCTTCGCCAAAGATCGCCCCGGGTTCCAGGGTGGCGATGACGAGTCGGCGGCTTTCATTGTTGGTGCAGACCATGTTCACCTTGCCACTCATCAAGACGTACATGTGCTGCGCCAGATCATCGGCGGTGGCGACCACGCCATTTCGCTCGATATAGCGGACATGGATTGCCTTGTCGAAGGTAGGATCTTCTACCCGAAGGGCGCTCAGCGCGTTGATCAAACCCGTATATCCTTGATCACTCCGGGCTGCATCTTGGGGCAGCGTTGCTATCAGATCGGATTTGGAAAGCTGGCGCTCTTGTGTGCGGTATGACATGGTCATTCGATGCCTTTCTGTTGTACTCAAGCGGCCGACTCAATCGACCGAGATGGATTCGCAAATCTGAACACGTAGATTGAGATGTGAATCAACGGCACTATTGTTGTGCAAACGTTGTGCAATTATTTAACCATACTTTTGCAAATCTGTCTAGCCCCAATTCTCATCTTGATCCTTAAAAATAACGGAGACACTTATGTCAACAGAAACGCAAGGCACAAGCGTTACTTCAGCGGCTAGCAGGTAGCCAACCGCATAAGCGTATCACAACAATGTAGGCAGAGTATTGGAGGATTATTGGCAAAATGTTAACAAAATCTTGCGGAAGGAACTGTGGAGGGTGCTACTTCGTGGGAAGGTGCGGTGTTGCCAGCCATTCGACGAGTTGGCGCCAACGTAGCTGCTGAGGTTGAGTGAGTTTTTTCACCTCCTCTGTGAATCGCAAGGATGTGAGCGAGGCTGCAGAACCAGGGATCGTCTGTAGCGCGGCAGCCAGGTCGGCGCCACAGGCAAGCGCTGCAGCTGTCTGCTGGTCGCCATGCCCGGCGAGTACGCCGACTGCTCGAATCCCGGAGCGGAATAGGAGCTGATTGTCATCAGCGTCATCGGCAGCGACAAGGTCGCCTTCCTGTGCGTTGCTTCCAACTGCCGGGCTGCTTTGACTAAACATGCGGCGTAGGTGGACTTCGCTCACATCTCGCAGGGCGCCGGCAAAAATGTCGACAGCACGCGGGCTGTTTGTCTGAGCGGCCAACTGGGCCGATCGGCTGAAACAGTAGTCCCCGGCCAGGATCGTGCTTCCAACCAGAGATTTATCTGGACCGTCGTCGCCATCTTCGGCCCCTATAAAGAGCAATTTGTGTACCTGCAAGGCAATGTAGAGTATCTCCAGCGCCACGGCTAGATAGATGCGCTGTTCTCTCAGCGTCAACGTGTCAGGCTCTCCGACACCGAAAGCCAGCACCACGCCAATCCGCACTGGCGGCGAGGCACTTGCCTTCTCTGCGAGGACGAGGTCACTCAGGGGAGATGGCAACTCATGCAACGAGCGTTGCAGCAGATTGACGGCTTCTTCCACTTCTTTGGCAAAGTCGAATGGGTCGGGCGATGTGGGATTGTTCAACCGAGGTGGCCACTGTGATTTTGTCCGCCGGCACGTGGATCGTTGCGCAGCAGATTGCCAATGGTATCGACTGCTTCCAGGGCAGATTCTCCCAGATAGACGCCGGCGATGCGGTTGCGCAAGGCGGGCTGGCGATTGAAGACCTGCCCCCCAAAACCGATCAGCGGGACAGCACCACCGAAATCAGCGATATGGGACACAAGTGCATGCAATTCATTCGCCGATTCCAACGTGCTGGCGCTCAGTACGACCATGACTGGCTGTTGACGTTTCAATTCTGAAAACAGATCGGACAGCGGGATATCGGGGCCTAAATAGTGGACCCGATATCCCGCGCGTCGGGCATAGATGGCCAGAAGCAGCGCGCCGACCTCGTGCTGTTCATGGGGGGCGCAGCCGATCCAAATCAGCTCCCCGCGTAGCGTGTTTGGCACTGCTCGCAGCAGTGCATGTAGCCGTTGCATGAGGTAATGGGTGGCGAAGTGCTCTGTGGTGACGTTGATTTCGTTCCGGTGCCACCGTTCGCCGACTTCCACCAGGACCGGCTTGATTAGCTCTTCGCCAACTTGCTCAATGGTGTAGAGTGAAAAGGCCGCCGACAGCGCCTCTTCGCAGGCTGCTTCGTCAAAGCGTAACAACGCATTGAGCAACCCCTGCTGTAGGCTGGAAAAATCCCGGACGCCGTGGCGCTGCGCGGGCGCGATGTGCTCTTGCGCTGGGCTACTGTGTGTGGAAGCCGGCAAGATGGCAGACGCGTACCCATCGTCTGCCTCTTCGATCAGCGACTCGAGCCAAGCCACTGCCTGGCTGATCGACATGCCCGCGTCTACTTGGGTCTTGAGCCACTGAATGATAACGATGTCGCGATCCGAATAGAGGCGATAGCCGCTGGCCGAGCGTTCCGGCGTGAACATATTGTAACGACGTTCCCAAGCACGCAACGTGCTTGGGCTGATCTGGGTGGCCTGAACGACCGCCTTGATGTTGTATAACGGTGATGCACTGTATTCGCTCAACTGGATGGCCGAGTTCACGTCTGCCTCGCTCTTCCCATAATCTGCGTCGTCTATCTTTGGTTGTGCATCCAAAGGCGGATGCATCCGCAAGCGTACATTTGTAAAGTGTATGTTGCAGCAAAATGTATGGATTGCATACCGTACTTGGCAATCCTAGCACATTGAGCCGCTTCTTTCAACTTGAAATTTGCAGTCGATTGGCTTCATCATGTGTGTAATGGCAACAGGCAGCGGCTTGCGTAGCGAGACCTATCGACGCTATACTATTCACCTTGAGGCAATTGCTTTCCACAGGCATCTTGCAGACAGCCACGTCTTGTGACCCTCACGCACAACCGTCGTCTGAAAGTATTCGAAACATTTCACCGTATCATAACACCTAGGAGAAATTTATGTTAAGAAGGATGCAGATCAACCGTTCTGTCGGCCGTTCTGTCGGCCGTAGCCTGGGCTTGCTGCTGTTGCTGACCTTGTTGCTGAGCGCATGTGGCGCGCCGGCTTCACCGGGCAGCGCGCCCGAAGCGGATGCACCCGCTTCCGAAGCCGCCTCTTCTGAGGCAGCAGCAGAACCAAGCGGCGAAGTCAGCCGCGCCGAGACGCTCGTTTATGGCAACGACACCACCGATCTGATCACGCTCGACCCGGCGGTTGTCTACGAGTTCAGCGGCATCTTGGCCGTGGGTAACATCTACGAAACGTTGGTCTCTTTCAACCCGGGCGAAGCTGGCGTGTTGGTGCCCGTTCTGGCCGAGTCCTGGGATGTGGCCGAAGATGGCGACATGTGGAAGCTGACCTTCAACCTGGATCCCGCCGCCACTTTTTCGAGCGGAAACCCGGTGACGGCTGAAGATGTAGCCTATTCCTGGAACCGAGCGATGCAGATCAACAAGTCGCCGGCCTTCTTGCTGACCGATGTCTGCGCCATGACCGAGGAAAATATCACCGCGGTGGACGCGACAACCCTCGAACTGATGATCCCCAACACCGTCAGCCCGCAAGTTTGCCTCGCCGTGCTGACCTTTAGCACGGCAGCCGTAGTGGAAAAAGCCGCGGTCGAAGCCAATCTTGGCGATGACATGGGCGAGTCCTGGCTAAATGACAACTCCGCTGGCAGCGGTCCGTACATGCTCAACCGCTGGGACCGCACAGTCAGCATCACGCTGGATGCCAACCCGAATTATTGGGGAGATGCTCCCGCGCTCAAGCGCGTCATCATCCAGAACATTCCTGAGCTGGCCAATTTGCAGGCCGCAATTGAAACGGGTGATGCCGACGTAGTCCAGGATTTGGGCAGCGAACAGGCCGCCGCTCTGGAAGGCAGCGCGGATCTCGGTCTGGTCAAGGCACTCGGGACGCTCCTGGCCTATGTGGGTCTGAACGCCACCAAGCCACCGCTGGACAATCCAGACGTGCGCGAGGCCATCCGCTACGCCGTCAATTACGATGACATCATCACCCTGTTGGGCGGCAATGGCGAAAAAGTGCAGGAGATCATCCCCATCGGATTCTTGGGCCACACGGGCAACAATCCGTTTACCCAGGATATTGAGAAAGCCAAAGAACTGCTGGCCAAGGCAGGCGTAGCCGAAGGCACGGAGGTCGACTTCATCGTGCCGACAGGCACCGGTCCCGGCGGTCTCGAATGGGCGACGCTTGGCTCGAAGATCCAGTCCGATGTCGAACAGATTGGGCTGAAGCTCAATATCCAGCAATTACAGACCTCTGAATTGCTGAACATTTATCGCGCTCAGGACGGGGAGATGGTCCTGATGAACTGGGGCCCAGACTTCCCGGATCCAGATGGCAATGCCACGCCTTTTGCCAACTGGGACGCGACCTCGCTGGCCTGGCGCAACGACTGGAACGACCCCAAGGCTATCGAATTGAGCAAGGCCGCAGCCATTGAACTGGATACCGACAAACGCGTGGAATTGTACGCTGAGCTGGTGGACTATGTGCAGCACAACGGCCCCTATGTGATGCTCTATCAACCGACGCGCGTCTTTGGCGTGCGCAACGATATCGAAGGCTTTGTCTTCGATCCGAACGATACCCCCTTCGTCACTTTCTCGTTGTTGAGCAGGAACTGATCGGATGACCTGGTGACAGGGTGACAAGGTGGGGTTCCATGACTTCACCTTGTCGCCCAGTCGCTTTGTCAGCACCAAATTATGGCGCGTTTCCTCGTTCGTCGTCTCGGCGGCCTCATTTTTGTCCTCATCGGCGTTTCCCTCTTTACCTTCTTCTTGGCCCAACTTGTGCCTGTGGACCCTGCAGCGACTGCGCTCGGATCCAATGCGCGCGAAGAGCAGATCGAGGCCTACCGTCAACAGATGGGTCTGGATCAGCCAGCCGCCATTCAATACTTGACCTACATGGGACGACTCCTGACCGGCGACCTCGGACAATCGATTCGCACCCGGCGTCCGGTCATCGACGATCTGCGCGACTATCTGCCGGCCACCATCGAGTTGACCCTGGCTGCCATGGTGGTCACCGTCATCATCGGGCTGCCCTTGGGCATCATCGCCGCGCTCAACCGCAACACCTGGATCGACGGCAGCGCGAGAGTGCTTTCTCTCGTTGGAGGGGCCATGCCTGTCTTCTACGTGGGGCTGGTGTTGCTGGGCATTTTTTATCGCCAACTGCGATGGCTGCCG
>JAAUPU010000576.1 GCA_012032975.1 Caldilineaceae bacterium
CTTTCGCAGCAGCCGACCATGACGGATGCCAACATAGCCACTGCGAATATCGTTCTGGCTCCAATGGCCCCGATAGCGCACAAAACCTGCCATCTCCCACATCCACAGCACCGCCACGGCGAATAGCGCGGGCAGCCAATATCCCACAAAGACAAACGCGATGTAATGGCGCGCCGGATTTTGATCATCGACAAGATCGGTGCGAAAGCCCTCTATTCCAAAGCCGACCGGTGGTGCGCCCGCCATCTGCTTCAGAAATTGAGCGGGGCGAGTGGCATCGCGTAGACAGATGTTGGCGTAATATTCACCAAGAACCAACAGGGCGCGGTCAGAAGACGCCCCCGCTTGCATCAGGCGTTGAATCGTGGCGCTCATGTGGACGATGAAGGCGTCAACGCCCACGGGTTGTTCCGTTTCTTGAGAGTGGATTTGCACCATGATGCATTTGCTTCGCCGGATGGAGATCGCCCCAGATTTCGTATCGGCCGTTGCCTATACGAGTTGGGCGGCGACCCATGTTGAGTGACCCTTTGATTTCAGGCCAATCCAAAATTAAAAGCATCCACGAAGCGCGCCTGGAAGGCAACCGCCCTTGGGCGCGAAGGAACACCAAGATTTGACCTGGTTCTTCGTGCAGCTTCGTGCAACTTCGTGGATAGTTATTTTCCCGCAATGGCCTCAGTTCGTACTTGCCCGACCATATCCATCTGCCAGATGGACCAGAGTCGGCAAGCATCTCAACTCGCGCCCGAACTTTTTCCCTGTTTTTTCAAACTGATCTAGAATCAGGTAACGTAACCTGGTGGCTGTTCGTTGCTCAACAATCTTGTGGCAGCCACCCACCTAACGGAGGAATTTATGCAGACAGAGCGATCACCTTATACCGTGATCGGCCCCATCATCGGTGCGATTCTGGTCTATTTCGTCGTGATGGCCGGGGTGAACCAATTACGCGCGGATCAAGACATCCTGCGCAGTGAGGCTGAGGTTGCACGCACAGAGGCCGCCGCAGAGGAAACGACCGCCGAGGACACGACCGCCGAATCTACGACGGCAGAAGGCGCCGAGACCACGGTGGCTTCGTCCGCCGAAGTCGAAACTGCTGAAAGCACGGCTGCCGAAGGCGACATTGCCGAGACAGCCGCAGCGGATGATCTCGCCGAAGCCGAGACAGCCGCAGTCGAAGCCGAAGCCGAGACAGCCGCAGTCGAAGCCGAAACTGACGCAGAGTCCGCTGCCGAAGCCCCCGCCGACGCTGAAGGCGACGCGACAGAATCTGAGACGCCCGCCGAGGCCGGCTCGACTGTCGCCGAGACAACGGCCGAGGGTGAGACCTCTGAAGCTGAAGCGTCTGCTGAAGGTGACACAGCAGCCGAGAGCGACGCGACCGAAACAGAAGCTGAACCCGCCGCCGAAGAGCAACCCATCGCAACCGACGAGTTGATCGCGGCCATCAACCAGGGCACCTGCAATGCCTGCCATGTGATCCCCGGTGTCCCTGGGGCCGTGGGCATTGTCGGCCCGAACCTGACCGGTATCGGAGCAGCCGCGGCAACGCGGGTGGAAGGCGAGTCTGCCAGGGAGTATTTGCTCCAGTCAATCGAGGATCCGAACGCCTTCATCGCGCCCGAATGCCCCTTTGGTGCATGTGTGCCGGGCGCCATGCCCGCCAACTTGGCCGAGACACTCGGTGCGGACAAGGTTGACCTGATTGTGGACTACCTTCTCCTGCTGGAAGGCGCACAGTAGGCGCACGGTAGACGCGCACGGCAAGCTTGCCGCTGGGTTGAAAGTTGACGACTGTGGGAGTGGAGATTGGAAGGCTTGCCCGTCGAATTGACGGCACGTCTTCCAATCTCCACTTTTTTGCACCCTCTAATGTCGAAAATGGCGTGCGCCGGTAAAGACCATCACCAGCCCCAGGTTGTCCACTGCCTCGATCACCTCGTCGTCGCGCATTGAACCTCCAGGCTGCACCACCGCCTGAATGCCAACCTTTGCCGCGGCTTCGATGCCATCGGCAAAGGGGAAGAAAGCATCCGAGGCCATCACCGCGCCGCGCGAGCGCTCTCCGGCCTTGTGGCCGGCCAGCATCACCGAGTCGATGCGGCTCATCTGCCCCGCCCGACCCCAACCGTCGCCTCATCCTGTACATAGATAATCGCATTGCTCTTGACGTGCCGCGCCACGCGCCAGGCAAATGCCAAGTCGGCCAACTGCTCGTCCGAGGGCTGACGATGGCTGACCACACGCCAGTTGTCGGGTTCCATGTCGGTCTGGCTTCGGTCCAGTTCCTGGACAAGAAAACCGCCGTAGATGCTGCGCAGGCTGAGCGGGCGAAGCGTTGCACCCGTCGGCTGGACGATGCGCAGATTCTTCTTCTTGCGCAACAGCGCCAGCGCATCGTCATCGTACGCCGGCGCGGCGATCACCTCGACGAAGAGCGACGACATCCGTCGTGCGGTCTCCAGATCCAGCGGACGGTTGACTGAAATGATGCTGCCGAATGCGCTGACCGGGTCCGAGGCAAGCGCCTTCTCATATGCATCGGCCAGCCGATCGGCGCTGGCCAACCCGCATGGGTTGCCATGTTTGATGATCGACACGGTGGGCCGTGGGAAATCTTGTGCCGACTGCCAACTTCCGTCCAAGTCCAGCCAGTTGTTGTAGCTCATCTCCTTGCCATGCAACACGACGAAGGGCGCTTCCTCGCCGGCGTAGGCATAGAGCGCGCCCTGCTGGTGGGGATTCTCGCCGTAGCGGTTGAGCTGCACCTGCACCAGGTCCACCTGAATCCGTTCGGGCAATTCTGTCTGTTCGTCCTCTTCGATCTGGGTGGAGAGATAGGCGGCAATGGCGGTGTCATACTGGGCGGTGTGACGAAACGCCTTGAGCGCCAGACGCTTACGCAGAGCCGGCTTGACACCTTCCCCCTCGAACGCGGCAGCCACCTGTTCGTAGTCGCTTGGTTCGCAGACAACCGTGACAGCTTCGTTGTTTTTGGCCGCGGCGCGCAACAAGGCAACGCCGCCAATGTCGATCTCCTCGATAGCCGTGGACAGGGTCACGTTGGGCTGGGCCACGGTCTCTTGAAACGGATAGAGGTTGACGACGACCAAATCGATGGGCGCAATATGATGCGCGGCCAGCTCTTCCAAGTGGTGGTCGGTGCGCCGCGCGAGGATGCCACCGTGGATCGCCGGGTGAAGCGTCTTGACGCGTCCAGCCAATATTTCAGGAAAACCGGTGACTTCCTCAACGGCCTTGACCGCGATGCCAGCATCGGCGATCTGGCGTGCCGTGCCGCCGCTGGCGACCAACTCGCCGCCGGCGTCTGCCAGGCGGCGGGCAAAGTCGACCAGTCCGGTCTTGTCGGAAACAGAGAGTAGGGGCGCGGAAACTCGTCATCTTCTTCTCCTTTGTGAACACCTACATAAACAGGTTGCGGATCTCAATCGGATATCCAGTCGGCGGCTCTGCGAAACAAAGCACTGAACCCGAAAAACAAAAATGGGCAGTCGAACATTCGATGTTCGACTGCCCAGCCCAGGCGTACGGCGGCGCACTCTTTCACGCATCCCCCCTCTTCCGTGTGGTCAATTCCACCTAGAGTTTTGGCCTGTCCGGCCCGCCAGTAAA
>JAAUPU010000577.1 GCA_012032975.1 Caldilineaceae bacterium
TGGATCTTCTGGATCGTCGGGCCGAAATTCGTCACGTCCAGCGGGAAGAACTCGACTCCGAGCGTCTCGCCGCCATTGTCCTTCACGAACTTCTGCATCCACTGCGCGGTGATCTGGCCGTAATTGTAGTCCGCCGCGACTATATAGACCTTCTTGCCCCACTTGTTCATGACATAGGGAACGACCTTGGCGACGGTCTGCGCCGGCGTTGGTCAGCAGAGCAGGCGCCTCGTCGCGGTTGAGGTTTGCGGTTCCACCCTCGCGAGCCAGCAGATCGATGGCCAGCGCAACGTAGCCGTTCTTGGCAAAGCGCCGCGCCACATCGCGAATGTGGTCGGTGAGACCGCGGTTCTCGTGGCTGATGAGGATGGCCGGGTAGATGCCGTCCGCCGCCGGTCGCGCCAGGTAGCCGGCGATCTCATCTTCGCCATTCATGAAGGTGACGTCGCCGGCCTCCACATCGGGGTCGCCTTCGGGCACCGAGAAGGGACTCTTGGCGTCTGGAACGGGCGCCAGCGCAGCAGAAGCATCCGGCGCAGGAATCGGTTCGTCGGGTGCAGGCAGCTCCAACGGTTGGCAACCGCAGCCGACATGGCTACGACGGCGGCCGCCATGCCACCGCTCAGATAGGCAACGCGGCGGATAAAAGTTCGCCGGCTGATCTCCCCATCGCGATAGTCATCGTAGAATTCGTCAATCAGATACTTTCGGAATGTCTCGATCTCTTTCATCGTTCTTCTCCTTCCGCTCTCTGGATGACTGTAGACTCGGCCATCCTATCTGAAAGCCACAATGGCCATCAGTCCCTCTTGGGTCGCACCGGGATTATCGCACAGCCCCGCATGAAACTCGAACTTGTCAAAACCGCAGGCTTGGAGCAGGGCCATGTACTCCTGGGCGTCGTATGCTTGCAGACTCTGGGCATAGCCGGTCGTCTCACCATTTCGAGCGTTGACAATGAAATAGCGGATGGTCGCCGCGCGATGACCGTCGCTCCAGAAGTGTTCCTGGAGATAGAGATGAGGCCAATCTGCAAACAGTCCAGACGACAAGCTCTGCCAGGTGGTGTTTGCCTGGCCCAATCGATGGACTGCCGCGAAGGTGTGTGGCTCCAGCAGGATCCGTCCGTCTGGGGCCAACGCGCTGTGGACCAGGCGCAAAATGGAGTGCGCATCTGCGGGGCGAAAGACATTCAGCTCCCCATACAGTAGCATGGCCAGATCGTACCCGCTGCCATACTCAGCGTGGCGGATGTCGCCCAAGTGGAACGCGCAGGGCAGCCCGCGTGCCGCTGCCTGCGCGCGGGCATAGTCGATTGAAGCGGGAGAATAGTCGATGCCAGTGCAGGTGTGGCCAAGCTCTGCCAGCCGATTGGCGTAAAGACCGGGTCCGCAGCCGAGGTCGAGGATGTGGGCCGGCTGCGCATCCAGCAATGATGGTGAATCCACGCTACGTGGGCGTCGATGATCTCGCTGCGCCGGCTGGCCGCGTCGTGCGATTGGGAGAGGTGTTCCCGAAGCATACGGGCGCTGAACGCGGGGTCGTGCCAGGGAATGTTGTCGCCTTCTTGCCACGGTTCTGGGATGGGGCGTCGGGCGATGAATTCTTGCAGATGCATAACCTTCAGTCGCCTTGAATCAAGGGCAGATAGAGATCGAAGCGCTCGACTTCCACGCCGCTCCAGTCGACCAGTAGCGCCAGCAAAGCCTCTGGCTCGTTGGTGGGAGATGTCGCGCCGGCCTGGTCCAGCGAACTCAGACCGTGGCAAGAGCCACAGACGCGCACCTCGCCGGGCTGGAAGGTGATCCAGTAGCGTTCGCGCACCACCGGGTCGCCCGCGTCGTCGGTCAATTGCCAGGTCATGGCGCGGCGCGCGGGGACAAAGGCGGCCACCGAGCCGTCAGCAGCGACCTTCACGCTGCCAGGGTGACCGCTGATGGCGCCATTGTGCTGGATGGCTTGCTCGTCGTGAAGATATTGAGCCAGGACTCGACGACCCGCATAGGGTTGTCCATTGCCGCTGTTGATGGTGCCGCGCAACTGGTCGGCCTGAAAGATCTGCAGATGGGTCACGTCATAGGTCGCGCCGCTCGCGCCGATGGTGCTGGTCCCACCCGGCACGCGTAAGTTGAAAGGCTGCTGGCGATCCAGGTCGTCGCGGGTGGTGACATCATGGGTGACCAAAAGAGCCAGATCTCGCGCCCGCAGATATTCCTGAAAGTCGGCGATCTCCACACCCGCCTTGGCGAAGACCTGCTGGATCGGGTCGCTCGGCGATTGGGTCAGCCGTTGCGGACGGCTGCGCGGGCGCACTTCCACCGGGTTCAGCTCCCACAGATTGCCTGAGAAGGTCACCATCTTGTCTGGATCCCAGAAGCTGAGGGTCTTGGAGATGCCGCCGGTCAACGGCTGGTTGGCCTCCCAGAAGCCGTTTGCCCCAAGCTTGAGTGTCTTCAGCCGGAAATCGTAGCGCGAGTCGGTGGTTGGGTCGCCCTTGTGGTCGGCGCGCGTTTCCGCTGTATGCACCGCCACCAGCGTTCCGTCGGAGAGGGGCAGTGGTTCCCGATAGTGGCCGGAGTGGTTGGGGTCCGGCGTTTCGTCCTCATCGGTGGACGAAAAGGTGGTGGCATGGGTCACATAGGTGACCGCGATCTCGTCGGCGCTGCGGCCCGGCGGCGCATCGACGCGGAAGATCTGGCCGGAGGCGTGGGTTCCAAACTCCGGCGCGTTGACCGCGTAGTAGCGCCCAGGGTGCAGCGGGTCTTCCTTGATCTGGAAAAAGTGGAGAACCGCATTCGGATTGAAACGGGGATATTGACCAAAATAACCGCTGACATTGCTGTCGCCGGTGATGCCCGCGGCGATAAAAGCGTGAAGCTCATGGCGACCCAAGTGGTTGAGCACCTCGCTCTCTGTGCCATCTTCCAGGATCGTCCAGGGAAAGAAGTGGTTGAAGCGCAGGCCGACCATGTTGGTTCCGGCCAGCAGATCCTCGCGGCAGGCGCGCGGCTCTGGAAATATCTCGCTGCGGTCGTCGAGGATTTCGGCGCTGGCCGACTCGTCGCTGTAGTTGAAGGTTCCAGAGAAGTTGCCGTTTTCGCACGCTTGATCTGTGCCAAAGTGGGCGTCGGCATCGGCGTGCTGGTCGCGCTGGAGGTGGTCCCACTGGGTAAAGATGACGCGGCCAAAGCTGTCGATGGTCGGCGTGAAATCGCCCGAAGGCGCGTGGTTGAGCAGGAAAAGGTCGCCGTTGGCCGGGTCGAGGCTCCAGAGGCCGGTGTTGGTCGGCGCCTTTTCGTATTCGTCGATCTGCGGGTAGAGATGGCGTTCGCCGCTGCGCGGCCGGTCCGAGGTGAAGAGGATGCGGTCGTCGGTGCCATAGATCGGGCTGATGTTGTTGTACTCCGGCGGCTGGTTGGGCACTTTGGTGATGACCGGGGTTTCGTCCTTGCCCAGACCGGTGATCTCGTAGAGTTGCCAGTAGTGGACCGGGTAGATGTACTGCTTTTCGGTCGCGCCGACCACCATGCTGAAGAGCGCCTTCTCACCGCTCCAGTGTACCGATGGGTCGCGCACGGCGATAGCGTCCGCGCCTTGAAAACCGCCATGGATCGCTGACTGCCAACCCGCTG
>JAAUPU010000578.1 GCA_012032975.1 Caldilineaceae bacterium
TCAACGCAGCCATCAAAGCCATACATTCATTCTCCGTGCTCGTCTCCCGGTTTCGACACGCCTGGGGGAAAATTGCCCTTGATTCGCAATTGAATCAACCGTAAGCTACTACTTTGCGCGTCCAGTCTCAGGGCGTTCATCTTAGCACAACGTAGTCAATTAATCCACAAGCACCACCGCTTTTCCAGGAGGCTTCTGTGGGCACTTCAGGGGACACTTCTTCCGCAACGATCCCAAAGGCAATCATCCGCACGGGGCAGCCCACCCGCTGGGCCGGCAGCCTGGCAACGGGCCTTGCCCTGACCATCGCACTGAATGCGTTTATCCTCACGGGCGGGCTGCAAATCCTCGGCGCACAGACCCTCACCGCCTATCCGATTGCCCTGCTGATCTTCACGCCCATCGTCTTGACAGCGATGCAATACCTCACCGCGACCCGAGGCAGCGAGAGCCTCTTTGACCTCTTTCTTCGCCACGGCGCGGGGGCGCGCGCCTTTTTGGGAACAGGGCTTATCTACCTCGGCTACGCCGCGCTGATGGCGCTTCTGGCCTGGGGCGCGGGCGCGTTGCTCAGCGCGCTGTTGCAGACGGTGGCCGGCGTGGAATGGACGATCCGGCTGCTGGCGACTCTAGCCCTGGCGCTGCTTGGGTTGAGTCATCTACTGCGCGCCGGCAGGCAGCGGCAGGCCACGGGTGGTGCGACCCACATGCGGCTGGTCCTGGGCATATTGCTGCTTCTTTTGCTCTCGCTCAGTCTGGCCCAGCTCGTCCCGGCTGACCTGGCCAGCAGGAGCGTCTCCTTTGCCCTGCCTCGTTCAGGATTGGTCGCGATGCTGACCAGCGCCTTCTGGGTGATCGGCATCGTCTTTGACGGTCGTCAGGCTGCCCAACAGCCAGGGCGCTCCGTTCTCGCCGTGACCTGGCTGGCCGTGGGAGCGGGCGCCCTCGCCGGTCTTGTCGCGTATGCGCTGCCCCATTACCCCACTGTGATCTGGCCTTCTTCATCGGCCAGCGTCGCGGTGTTGACGTCGGCGACAGTTCCGCCCGTCTTCATGGCTCTCTTCCTGGCCGCAGGTTTGACGCTGATCGGCATCAGCATGGAACGGTTGCTTGCGTATCATCTCGCACTGCACAACGCCCTCACCGATGTCGGCTTTTTGCCCGACCTGTCGGGTCGACGCCGGGGGGGCGAATCAGGACGATCGCAAGGGTGATTCAGCAGCCAGTTGCGGCGTCATCTTGCTGTTGGCGATGCTCCTGCTCTTTTTGATGCCCGTCGCACTCTTGACCGCCCTGACTGCGCTCACCTTTCTCTGGATGACCGCCCTCCTGAACGGGATCGAATTTCGCCAGCCGCCGCGTCAGGTGGTCCGCCGCCGCGCCATTCGGCTGCCCTTCCACCCACTCTTCCCTGGCCTGGTTCTGGCCATCTCTCTGCTGCTCTCGTTTTCGCTGGATCGGACCGCGCTGCTGGTGGGGGGTGTCTGGTTGCTCGCCAGTGCGCTGCTCTACTATGGCGGCGTGCGCGGTCGCGTCCACCGGCTGGAGGAGGGGGCGTTCGACCTTCCGCGACCCGAACGACGAGTGGGCCGCGCTTCCCACCGAACTGGCGCAGACAATCCTCGTTGACATCATCGGGCCGCGCAGCGCGGTGCCATTGATCCGTGCCGGGGCCGCGCTGGCGCGGCCACACTCGGCCAACCTGGTCGTGCTCAGCGTGGTCGATGCGCCGCACCAGTCGCCCGAGAACCTGCGCCGCTTCCAGGCCAGCGAACAACTGGCTGTGGTCAACGAATGGATCCAGCGCGCAGACCTCGAACCAGGATTGGTGGTTCAGCCCTTCGTGCGCACGGCAGCCAACAACGAGGCCGGGCTGCTCGACACCTTGCAGGAGATGCGGGTCGATCTGCTGCTGGTGGCATGGGAAGAGGCGCGTCGCGAACAGGCGCTCGACCAGATCTGGCAGCGGGTGCTGGATCCAGAGCCGACCCCGGCTCAAACGTTGGAGGGAGAGACCAGTCCGCCAGAGGATTCGAACCGGGACGATACTCGACTGCCAGAAGCAGTGGAGAGAATCCTGCGCACCGCGATGTGCGATGTGATGATCTTGCGCGGAGAAATACCAGCCACGGCCCGAAAGATCGCGATGGTCGGCCCGGCGCGTGGACTTGCCAGCCAATTGCTCGCGGAACTTGGCAGCACTCTGGCCGGCGGAGCGCTGGCTGGCGGCAGCGATCCAGAGTTGACCTATTTTTATGTGCCGGAAGCAGGCGAAATGGCTGAGATCGACGGCCCATCCGCCCAAGAGCGGACGGCTCCGCTACAGATGAAGCCGTTGGCTGACCACGACCTGGAAAAAGAGATCCTGCGCGCCGCACGCCGCGCAGACATGCTGCTGATCAGCAACCTCCAGCAAGAGATGCTGGATCGCCACACCGTGGCCGAGCTTCCGCTGCGCATTGCCAGCAAGAACCGTCACGCCACCCTGATCGTCCGCCCCTACGACGGCCTTCTCCGCTTCCGTCTGCGTGCGCTCTGGCACGGGTTGACCGACCTCTTCCCCTCGCTGACCACCATCGAACGCGCCGATGTCGCGGCCAGTATGAGGCGCGCCGCCTTCCCCACCATCGACTTCTTTGTACTCATCTCGCTCTCGGCCATGATCGCCACCTTTGGCCTGCTGCAGAACAGCGCCGCGGTGATCATCGGCGCGATGTTGGTCGCGCCCTTGATGAGTCCCATCGTCTCCACCGCAATGGGGGTGGTGGAGGGCGACGCCCATCTGATCCGGGTGGCTATCGAGGCGACCGTCAAGGGCATTGCCGTGGCCATTGGCATCGGCGTGGTCATGTCGCTGCTTGCGCCGACACTGCCCGGCAGCGAGATCCTCAACCGCACCCAGCCCAACCTGCTCGACCTGGCGGTGGCGCTGGCGTCGGGTGCGGCCGGCGGCTATGCGCTGGCGCGCAAGGAGGTGAGCGCCTCATTGCCCGGCGTTTCGATTGCGGTGGCGTTGGTGCCGCCGCTCTGCGTGGTCGGCTTTGGCATCGCCAACATCAATGTCTTCACCTCCGGGCACGGGCGGCGCGAGCATCTCCGGTCTGGAGATCGCCGGCGGTGCGTTGCTGCTCTTCCTGACCAACCTCGTCGCGATCATCATCGTCGGCGGGATCGTCTTCGTGCTGACCGGCGTCGTGCCTCTTCGCAGGTTCGCTGAACACCAACATCGCGTTCGGACGGCGGTCGTGGCGGTCGTCGCACTCGCTGTCATCGTGATCGGCGGGCTCGTCATCAACGGTCGCCAGATCACGCGGGACGCGTTCGATCGTGACGAGGCCGAACAGGTCGTCGCGGACTGGCTCGGCGAAGGGAGCGGTTTCGAGGTCATCTCGGTCGATGTGAACGAAGGTGAGGTCGCCGTGGTCCTGGTCGGGCCCGGCGATCCTCCTCTGGCAACGCTCCTCGCTCGTGATCTGGGCCGATCGTTGGGGGGCACCATTCGGCTCGACCTCCAGTGGATTCCGAGACAGCGGATCGTTGCACAGAGCGACGGTTGACGTCTTGGGCCTTCGGCGCCCGGAGAGCGTCGGCTGGGAGGTCCGGCGGGAGAGCACGGAGAAGGACGCCCG
>JAAUPU010000579.1 GCA_012032975.1 Caldilineaceae bacterium
GATGAAGATACCTGGAACCTCAACTGGATAAGGCCACGCCGGAATTTTGTAGTCCACTTGGGGACGCGAAACGGCACAAGTTCTAGCACCTATTCGTGCCCCTTCGTGCCCCTTGGTGGATCATGATTCGCTCGCTATCGCCTGATATTGGAGACAAATCTATGAAACGAAAAGTACTCATCACCGGCGCGGCGGGCCGCATCGGCAGCTTTGTGACCAACCAGTGGGTCGATCGGTATGATCTGCTGCTCAGCGATATTCGCGAGCCGGCCGAGACCCACGGCTTTCCCTTTGTCGAGGCGAACCTGGCCGACTTCGACGCGGTGCGCGGCCTCTGCGAAGGGGTCGATACCGTGGTCCATCTCGGCGCGGACCCCAGTATGCAGGCCACCTGGGAGAGCCTGCTGCCCAACAACGTGATCGCTGTCTACAATGTCTTCGAGGCTGCGGAGCAGGCCGGCTGTCGCCGCGTCATCTTCGCCAGCAGCGTCAACGCCGTCTTCGGCTACCCCCACGACGTACAGGTCACCACCGACATGCCGGTGCGCCCGCCCAATCTCTACGGCGCAAGCAAGGCGTGGGGCGAGGCCGTCGCCTCCTTCTATGGCTTCCAGAAAGAGGTCTCGGCCATCTGCCTACGCTTCGGCTGGGTGGTGGATCGGGAAAGCCCCGCCATCAAGATCGACCATCCCTATCTAGACATCGCGTTGACCTATCATGACCTGGCCAAGTTGGTCGCATCCGCCATTGATGCGCCCGATGACATCGACTATGCGGTCTTCCACGGCGTCTCCAACAACCGCTGGAAGCGGCTGGACATCAGCGATGCGCGACGGCTCTTGGGCTATGAACCCGAAGACGACTCGTTTGCATTGGCGCGCCTCCACAACCCGGCGGAGATCTAGACCATGGGCGACAATATTCTTCAAACCATCGACTTTGTCTGCGAGCAAGGGCTGGTGGCCATCGTGCGCGGCAACTTCCCCGCGGCCAAGGTCATCGAGATCGGCGACGCACTGCTGGCATCGCCGGTGCTGGTCATGGAAGTGACGATGAACACCCCCGGTGCGCTGGATGTGATCGCGCTGCTGCGCCGGCGTTTCGGCGACAACATGCGCGTCGGCGCGGGCACGGTGCGCACTGTGGAGCAGTTTATCGCCGCTGTCGAGGCCGGCGCGCAGTTCACGGTCGCGCCCAACCTGGACATGGCCACCGTCCACGAATCGTTGCGCCGCGACATCCTGCATCTGCCCGGCGTCTTCACGCCCAGCGAGGCGCAGAACGCCTTTGCGGCCGGCTGTGCGATGGTCAAACTCTTCCCGGCAGACATCGGCCCCAACTATCTGAAGGCGATCCGCGCGCCCTTGGACGACATCAAATTTGTGCCCACCGGCGGCGTCACACCCGACAACGTGGGCGACTACATCCGCGCTGGCGCTTCGGCTGTGGGCTTGGGCAGCGCGCTGGTCACCGGCCCGGAGCAACCGATGGATGACCTGATCACCCGCGCGCGACGCATCCGCGCGGCATGGAAGGAAGCGAAGTCCTCATGAGCAACACGCCGAAATTTGATGTCACCACCACCGGCGAGGCCATGCTGCGCCTGAGCGTGCCGGCTGGCGAACGGCTGGAATCCGCACAGCAACTGGATGTGCGACCGGGCGGCGCCGAGGCGAACCTGGCCGTGGCGCTGGCGCGAATTGGCCGCAAGAGCGCCTGGGCGGGCAGCTTGCCGGCGGACCCGTTGGGCCGTAACCTGGCCAACCACCTGCGCGTCGCCGGCGTGGACCTGGAAGGCGTGGTCTGGTCCAAAGAGCATCGCATGGGCACCTACTATGTCGAATTCGCGTCGCCGCCGCGCGCCACCCAGGTTATCTACGACCGGGCCGACTCGTGCGCCGCCAACTTGGTGCCCGAAGATCTCCACTGGGAGTACATCCTGGACACCCGGCTGCTCCACCTGACCGGCATCACGCCGCCGCTCTCCTGGGGCGGCGCGCCATTGTCGAAGAGGCTGTGGAGCGGGCCAAAACAGCCGGCATCCCGGTCAGTTTCGACGTGAACTACCGAAGCAAACTCTGGTCGCCAGAAGAGGCCGCGGCCACGCTTACGCCGGTGGTGCAGGGGATCGACCTCTTCTTCTGCGGGCGCAACGATGCCAAACTGGTCTTTGGCTGCGAGGGTGAACCGGAGGATGTGGTGCGCAAACTGGCCGACCTGACCCGCGCCAAGGTGGTCGTGATGTCGCTGGCCGAACGGGGCGTCATCGCCTGGAACGGCGGCGAATTCTTCCGCGCGGCCGCGCTGCCCGTCCAGATCATCGACCGGCCCGGCGCCGGCGATGGCCTGGCCGCCGGCGTGATTCACGGCTGGTTGGATGGCGACCTCCAGCGGGGCTTGCAGACCGGGGTTGTCCTCGCCGCGTTGGCCCTCAGCCAGCACGGTGATATGATCGTCACGACGCGGGAGGAAGTCGAATCGCTCATGCAGGCCAGCGGCGCGACGTTGGTGCGTTAGGAGGTGATCATGCTGCAACAAAAAGTGAAGACGCGTGAACAACTCGTCGAAGAGTTGTATCATGTTCCCGAAAACGGCAAAGCCGAAATCATTGACGGAGAGATTGTCATCATGTCCCCCACAGGTGGCAAACCCAGTCGGGTTAGCGGGTTAATTTTTTTTCGGCTTCATGCCTACGAACTTCAGACGCGCGATGGCTATGCATTGCCGAACAATGCCGGCTTCCTGGTCGAGTTGCCAGATCGTCTGTCATTCAGCCCAGATGCCGCGTTTTATGTGGGTCCGCCCTTGACTGGAAAGTTCATCGACGGTGCGCCCGTCTTCGCGGCCGAAGTGCGCAGCGAGAGCGATTACGGACCGGCTGCCGAACGGCGCATCCTGGCCAAAATCCAAGAGTACTTTGCCGCGGGCACCCTGGTGGTATGGGATGTGGACGCGCTGCGTGAACAAGTGGTGCGCGTTTATCGCTCGCATGAACCGGAGAAGCCGACCGTATTCCGGCGCGGCGAAGTTGCCGATGCGGAACGGCCTTACCCGGCTGGCGTGTGGTGGTGAACGAAATCTTTGAATGACGTCAGCAAGAACAGAGAGAGCGAAAGCATGACCCAATCACGCCGTTTTGCCATCTTGGCCGAACGCCCGATCAACCAGGAGACCTTTGTCGAGCCGTGGCCGGAAGCCGGTCTGATCGTCGCCGACAGCCCCTTCGACCCGCAGCCGAGTCTGCGCATCGACGAGGGCGTCGTGGTCGAAATGGATGGCAAGGCTCGCGCCGACTTCGACGCCATCGACCTTTTCATCGCCGATCACGCACTGGACCTGGCGGTGGCCGAAGCGGCGATGGCCACGCCTTCCCAGCAAATTGCGCACCAGTTGGTGGATGTCAACGTGCCCCAGTCTGCGTTGCGCGCCATCGTCCGCGGTTGCACGCCGGCCAAGCTCTGCCAGATCATCGGCCACATGAATGTGCTGGAGATGATGATGGGGCTGGCCAAGATGCGCGTGCGCAAGACGCCGGCCAATCAGGCCCACGTCACCAACTGGAAGGAGAGCAGCGCGCTCCGTGGCCGCGGACGCAGCCGAGGCAGCCCTGCGCGGCTTTGCCGAA
>JAAUPU010000580.1 GCA_012032975.1 Caldilineaceae bacterium
GTAGCACCGGCGGCGCGCCTAGAGGATGTCATCACGGCGGACGAGTTCGAGGACACGGCGCCGCTGCACGGTGCCGTTCCGGTAGGTGAAGGGGACGGTGATGCGGTCCCGCCCCGCGACGCGCCCGGCGAGCATGCGCATCCCCTTGCCCTCGCCCGTGGAGTCCGGCGTGAACTGGATCTCCCCCGCGGTGACGGCATAGGTGCCGGAGACGGTGAAACTCTGGATCGGCGCGCTGCGCGCCTGTGCCCGCGGGTCCGCGGCGATCAGCGTCCGGCGGAAGCGCACCGAAGCACGAACCGGTTCCCTCCACGCAGCGAGAGCACGAGGCGCTCGAACTCCACGAGGTAGGTGGTGCCTTCGTCATCCGTGACGCGGTCCGAGAGCGGGAGCTCGGCCTGGTCGATCTTCATGGCGAGGAACGATCCGGTCCCCTGTGCCTCCGCCGGCCCGCCCCCATGCGCCGAGGAGGCACGCGAGGAGAGAGGCGTGCAGCGCCGATGGCGCGCGCACTGCTGGGCCTGGATGGAGAATTTCATCGCGGGCAGGTTCTTGGCCGCCGATCGGGGGTTCAATCCGCGCGACGGCATCGCCTATCAGATCGTGATGGCGCCAGCGGGCGGGGCCAACCCGGCCTACTTCCAGACCTGGGCCGAGATCGGCAAGGAAACGCTGGCGCGTGGCATGTCAAACGAGGGCGGCTGGCGGCGCAGCACAGGCTATTATGGCCCGCTTGCACGTTATTCGTTGACGATGATGGTCGAAGTGTTGGGCAGTGCCGCAGCACGCCAGGCGCTTGCCTGGATCGCCGAATCTGCCCCGCCCTATACATCCGCGCGCGACTTCGCGGACGATCCGACCTACAACATCACGCTGGCGCAAAATAATGCGGCGGCGTGTATCGCAACCAGAACTCGCGGATAACATGTTCTATCGGCTTCGCCGCGCGCTGAACTCGTGGCAGTTCAACCGGATCATCCGCGACATCCACAAGACGCCACCACTGCGGATTGTCGATTCAGACCTGCGCATCCTGAGCATGGTCGCGGTGACGCGCGACATCCCGATGTATCTGATGGCGGCAAAGCTGCTCTATCGGCGCATCGGTCATGGCCGTTTTGTGGTGATCCCGGATCGCCCGCTTCCCGAAATCTGGAAGGATCGCCTGCTGCATCATCTGGGCGGCGGCGTGACGTTCATCGACATCGCCAGCATTCCCGTCGGCCGATGTCAGCACGGCGGCTGCTGGGAGCGGCTGCTGGCCTGCCTTGATCTGTCGGCGTCGCACTACGTGATTCAGATGGACTCCGACACGCTTGCCTTCGGCCCCCTGCCGGAAGTGGTCGGGGCGGTTGCCGCCAACCGCTCGTTCACTTTGGCTAACGGCATCCCCTTGCAGACCGTGGCCGAGGCGGTTGCCTGGATCGAAGCCAATCGTCTGGGCGGCGAACACATCAACGATGCCGCCCAGCGGGCGCTTGCCCAGCTCGGCGAGGCCGCAACCCAGAAATACATTCGCGGATCGGCCGGCTTCACCGGCTTCGCGAAAGGTGCCGTGAGCCGGCAACAAGCCGAGGCATTCCATGCCGAGATGGAGAGCATTCTCGGGGCTGCGCGGTGGCGTGAATGGGGATCGGAACAGATCGCGTCGAACTTCCTGATCGCGAATGCACCCGATCCGCTGGTGCTGCCGCATCCTGACTATTCGACCGTCCCGCCAGGGGCTGAAATGGCACCGGTGCGGTTCGGCCACTTCATCGCCAGCAGCCGCTATATCGGCCAGCGTATGGCCCGGGCCGGTGAATCGCTGATGCCCGGTCTCCATACGACCGCCACCTGAACGGTGCGGAAAACGAGAGATGTCGGTGCTTATTCTTCTACGATATTTGCCGAACTACCTGAGACGGTTCGGTGCCTTCAGGGGATCAATCCTCTTTTTTCGGATAACTCTTCTGACGATTCGCAATGGCGAAACACCACAATCTGTCAAAGTCCCGGGCCTCGCTAGACCGATCTGGCTGCGCGCCGCCAGGAATGACATGAGTATATTCCATCAAATATTTGTCCAGTCTGAATATGATTTCAGAAAAATGAAACATTACAATTATATAAAATCCCTTTATATTTCATCTTTAAAACATGGTGAGCGCCCTTTGATAATTGATTGCGGTGCACATATTGGTCTTTCAGTAATATTTTTGAAAACTCTTTTTCCGAATTCAAAAATTATTGCAATAGAACCCAATTCTGAAAATGTTGAAGTTCTTTCCCGTAATATCATTGGCTATGATGATATTACAATTATACAGGGCGGCATATGGAATAAATCGGATATTCTTTACATACAAAACCCCAGTTCTGGATCAACGGCATACAGATTGGATCAGATGGCGGTTAATAACAATAAGATAAAAAGTGTAACAGTTCAAGATATAATGTTGAAAATGAACGCATCTTGGTGTTTAGTTGTAAAGATCGATATAGAAGGTGGAGAATATTCTCTTTTTTATGATAATCTGGATTGGCTTGATAAGGTATCCGTATTGATAATAGAATTGCATGATTGGCTATATCCCTGGTCATGTACAAGCTCATCTCTATTCAAAGCTTTGGGTGAACGAAATTTTGATTGTACTATATTAGGTGAAAATCTAGTGCTTTTTCGGAAAATCTCTGATCTCCCGGAATGGGAGGCGGAGGGCAATGGCGAAGCGCGCCTCAAAGCTGGCCAAACGACTTGCAATTCGGCACCCACCAACACCACCGATCAGGCACTATGATCGGCGTCTCCCGCCGAAAGTCCGTCTGGATCATCGGAGAAAGGGGGCAAGGCATGACCTCTGCTCTTCGCAGCCAAGTTCGTCAGATCGGTGACGACTCCGTCGTGGCCGGTCGCGGCCCCGGGCAGATGGGATGGTACCAGTACGCCGCCAATCATCTCGTCGCGGGGAAATCCGTGCTGGATGTCGGCTGCGGCATGGGCGTCGGCCTTGACCTGCTTTCCCGTGCCGCTCGCGAGGCGCGGGGCCAAGATTTGGACCCCAGGCTTGCGCGCGCGGATGTCACCGTCGGGCCGATCAAGGAAATTCCCGATAAATCGTTTGATGTCATCACGTGTGTCGACGTCATCGAACACGTCGAACAGGATGAGGCTTTTGTACGCGAGCTTGGCCGTATCGCGCGCGAGACAGTGTTTGTCTCGACACCGAACTGGACAACCTCAAGATGCGCTTGGCCCTATCATATCCGCGAATATACTCCCCGCCAGCTCAGAACCCTGCTTGAGACCATTGGTAAGGTTACGATGCTCAAGGGCGAACCCAGTGGCTATCAGCACTGGCCGGTCACCAACTGGTCCCACGACATCCTCAATGACGCCCGGAACTGGCCACCGACCGCCTTTGCAACACGCTGCTTTTCGCGTCTGCTGCCGCCCAGCCTTCGGCTGCGCGCTCACCAGGGGGCAGTTGTGCAGGTCCTGTAATTGCCAACCCTCACCCCGCCCCACGCATCACCGCCCGCAGGGTGCCGTTTGTGGTCATCCCGACCGAATCGGCACGGCGGTCCAGCACCCCCAGCACCGTTGCCACCAGCCCTCGCGCAATCGGCCCAGGTCGGCAGCCGC
>JAAUPU010000581.1 GCA_012032975.1 Caldilineaceae bacterium
CTGTGGCGGTCAAAGTGGGCGCCTACTTCAGCGCCTTCGCCAACATGGCGATGCAGATGGCTGAGACGGGCGCCGATGGCTTGGTGATTTTCAACCGTTTCTACCAGCCTGATTTTGACCTGAATACATTGACCGTTACCCCGAATCTGGTGCTGAGTTCAGCCTATGAGATGCGGACGCCGTTGCGCTGGGTCGCCATTCTCTATGGTCGCGTACCGGTAGATTTTGCCATCACCCGTGGTGTTCACAACCACGAAGATGTATTGAAGGGATTGATGGCTGGGGCCAAAGTGATGATGATGGCCTCTGAGTTGCTTCGGCATGGTGTCGGACGGATCGGCGAAGTGCTGACTGAAATGACCCATTGGATGGAAGAGCGAGAATATCTCTCGGTGGCCCAGATGCAGGGCAGCATGAGCCAGCAGAATGTGGCCGAGCCGGGGGCGTTTGAACGTGCAAACTACATGAAGGTTCTGCGGTCGTGGAGAGACGACCCGACAGGGATATTGATCCGCTGACCTCGGGATTCCTCTCGGAGATGGATTACCGCTGGAGGTAAGAGATGACACAGCGCAAACTCTTGATACCGTTGGATGGTTCTGACTTCAGTCACCAGATTGTGCGTGTGGTGCGTAGCTTCTTCGACCCGAGCGACGTCCGCATTGTGCTGTTGCGTGTAGCCAACCCACCCGCCGCCGCCGGCAGGATGCACCATGAAGTGTACAGCGTCGCACCGTCGGGGCTGGGAAGCTACGAGAGCTACAGCCAGATACTGGAGACCGAATATGCCAGCGTCGAGAGCGACCTAGAAGTGCTGCGGACAGAGGTCCAAGAGTCCATGCGGGCCGAAGTCGAACAGCTCCGAGCTGCCGGCTACACTGTTAGGGCGGATGTGAGATTTGGCGACCCTGCCGAACGCATTGTGGACTATGCCAAGCGAGAATCCGTGGAGCTCATCGCCATGGCCACTCATGGCCGCACGGGGCTGGGGCGGCTTGTCCTCGGCAGCGTGGCAGAGCGGATATTGCGCAGCGTCTCGACGCCGGTGCTCTTGATGCGGCCCGATGTGGAAGTGGAGACAGGACAAAGCCCAGCCGAACAACTGACTCACAGTCTGGGCGGTGGCAACAAGCTGCGACTGGCGGTGGCAACCGATGGCTCTACCCTCGCCCAGCAGGCGGTGAGTCGGGCGAGCGAGTTGGCCCAGCAACTGGGTGCGGATTTCGTCCTACTTGTCGTGAGCGGCGACCAAGATGACGTCGCACACGGACAGGCATTGATGCAAGCGGCGAGCAAGCTGGTGCAGGAAATCAGCCCTGCACCCGAGATTGTTCCGTTGGTTGGCTTCGCCGACGAGGTTCTGCTTCACTATCTGGCCAAGGCGCCGGTCGATCTCCTGGCCATCGGTCCCTTCCATGATAGAGGCGCAGGATCCAGCACGGCGATTGGCCCCACTGCCCAGCGTCTTGTACAATATGCGCCGACGTCGGTGCTGATGGTCAAGGGGCGCCGCCCCCACACCCGGCGAATTCTCGCCTGTGTCGCGGTGGACGACAAGACTGTCGTGGATGTAGCGGCCCAAATGGCCCGTGCGACAGGTGCAACGCTGCGGCTATTGCATGTGATCCCGCAATCGGCGGCCACCTATCTGGCGTCACCCGACACCGATGAGATTCCCCTGCAAGAAGCATTGGCCCAGGGAACCCATCTGTCGAGCCTGCTGCGCGACTGGATCACCCAGTTGGAAAATCAGGGCTTGAACCAGGAGCAGATTTCCATCCGACGAGGCAGCGCCGCGGAGAGTATTCTGATGTCTGCACACGATGACGACATCGATCTCATCGTGGTGGGCAGTCAGTCTGGCGCAGGGCATTTTCTGGGTAGCGTAGCTAATAGTGTGGTGCGATACGCCGAGCAAAGTGTGATGGTCGTACGTACCCGATTAAATTGACATAAGGAATCGCTGGGGTGAGCAGATGAGCAGACGAAAAGCCTATGTGAGCGACTGTATGTCCGACGAACCGGTGACTGTTTCGCCGAGCGCCAAACTGGCAGAGGCCTACGATCTGATGGCCGAGAACGAGATTCGCCGTTTGCTTGTGGTCCGCTCTAACGAACTGTTGGGCATTGTCACGTTGAGCGATATCGTGCGTGCCTTGCCTTCCCTGTTGGGCCAGGACGACAGCGAACGAGACACCGCGTCATCGCTCTTGCTCACCGAAAAAGCGGTCAGCGATGTGATGGCCTGGGATCCAGTGACCATCGGCGCCGACGATACCATACAGGACGCAGCCGAACGTATGCTGGAGTACCAGGTCAGTGGACTGCCGGTGGTCGATGGCAACCGTCCGGTGGGCATTATCACCGAATCTGACATCTTCCGACTGGTGGTCGATTCGTGGGCGGAGGATGACGATTGAGGCAAACCTTGACGGCCATTTGAGCCATTCGCGACCCAGCCGCTATACTACGGGTCACGCTTCCACATTCATATCTCAATCGGGATGGCCCTGATCTGAAGATCCTCCCCCTGCCCAGCATTTGGCAGTCGGTCTTCAGAATCCTGGTCAATACCCACCCATTCCAGCCACTTTCGCCAGAGGAGGAGACGCGCATGACCCTGTCCACACCGGAGTTGCTCGATGCGCTTGACAGCGCCATCACCATTCCCGTAATCCCGTTTCGAGAGGGCGCCATCGACTATGATGGTCACGCAAAAAACATCGACTATCTCATGCGGGCCAACCGCCTGGAAGGTGGTCGCAAGCGTGTCATTTCCGTCGCTGGCACCAGCCTGATCCATCACGTCGAGCCAGACGAGCAGACCCGCATCTTTGACGAGTCAGGCCAGGTCATGGGCAAGGAGGGCGTGCTCATGTCGGCAGTCGTGCCCAACCCAATCAAGACGGCCGGACAGTTGGTGGAAGAACAATCCAGGCTGCCGCGACCGCCAGACGTCTACTTGGTCATGCCATTGGGCGGCACCTATGGACCTGACGGTCTCTATCAGGGGATGATGGAGTTTGGCGAACGATACGGCGAGGCCTGCGGCGCCCGCTTTCTCTACTACTACCGCTCCCCGCGCGATCTGGAAGCGATCGTGCGTCTGCTCAACGATTCGCCCCACTTTGTCGGCGTCAAGATCGGCACCGGCGAAGAGGATGTTAGACCGATGATCGAAGCGGTTGGCCAGAATGCGTTGGTGATCTGGGGCATCGGCGACCGCAGCACCGCGGCTGCCGAACTCGGCGCCAAGGGGCACACATCCGGCATCGCGGTGCTGGTGCGGGTGCAAGCGACGCCATCAACAACGCCCAGCGTCGCGGCGATTTATGCAACCGCGCGCAAAAGTCGAGGCCGACGTCGCCGCGCTGGAAGAGATCCGCTTTGCCAATGGCCGTATGTACAACTATAGTGCGGTGGTCGAGGCCATGCGCATCAGCGGCTTCGATGACATCGTCGGCGGCGATGGCAGCGTCCCTTCAACCCCGCCCACACCCCCCGAAATGACCGACCATATCCGCGCCGCGATCGAGCCGCTGCTTGCCTATCATTGAGGGTGGCCGGTCTTCTTGGCCGCCTGTGTAGCACACCTGCCAGGGAGCGCTCATACTCCCTGGC
>JAAUPU010000027.1 GCA_012032975.1 Caldilineaceae bacterium
CAATTCGGTGTTTTCTCGATGCCGAGACCAGGACGATGATCGCCGCCGGCGACCCGCATGACCTGCTCGCGCACAGCACGGATCCCAAGGTCATCCGGTTCCTGACGCGCGGTCGGAAGGAGGAGGCTTCGGCACGATGAACGAGCGGATCGTGGCACGCCGGCGGGGCCGGGATGGCTAAGCGTTCGAATCCGACGCTGATCGGCGGGTTCGTGCTCGGCGCCGTGATGCTGTTCGCGGCCGACAACCGCATCGACCTCGACTACCAACTGGTCGACCTCATGACCGGCGAACACCTGGGCGAGCATGTCGCGCCCGAGATTGTCGGTTCCCATCGGATGCGCCCAGGTCATGCCGGAATTCTTCGACTTGTAGTCGAGCAGCTTGGGATCGACCGTGTGGAGATAGGGGCCGAGCAGCACGGCGAGCACGATCAGGAAGAACACCGCCGCGCCCACCATGGCGCCCTTGTGCTTGCGGAACTGCCGCCAGACATCGCCCCAGAGCGTGCGCGAGGGCTTCAGGACCGCGAGGGTGTCGGCTGCCGCGTCAGTCATAGCGGATCCTCGGGTCGAGAATGCCGTAGATCAGGTCGGCGATCAGGTTGAAGGACACGATCAGGATCGCGAAGATGAAGGCCAGCGTCTGCACCATCGGCAGGTCGTTGGCCTGGATGGCGCCGATCAGCAGAGCGATGCCCCACGGAAAGACCAGCCACATGAAAGCCGTTTGAATGGCGCCATGCACCCACGCACCCGGATGACGCAAACTGCTTTTGTTTGTCGCCATCCAATCGTCTTGAAAAAGCCAATCCGCGGCAAAATGGGCCATGATACCCCACACCAGAAGTACGGTCGCTTCGTCCATTGCGTCCTTATTGCGGCCTCACAAGACGAATCGGCCCAGCCGACCCGTCGCTAGGGTTTGACTATCGCCACCTCTCGTTGGATCACGACCAGGGTCAGATCGTCGTTCTGTTCGCGCGTGCCTGTGAATGCATCGACAGCCTGTAGTATCGAATCGGCGAGACCTTGTGCGCTCTTCTCGGTGTGAGCCGTGATGGCCTGTCGCAGACGGGACTCACCGAAAAACTCGCCGACTTCGTTTCTGGCTTCCGTGACACCGTCGGTGAAGAGAACCACCGCGTCACCTGGTTCCAAACGCACCATCTGCTCCTCAAACTTGAGGTTGTGGAACGCCCCCAAGACCGTGCCCGAGGCATCCAGCTCACAGATCTGCTCCATACCGTGGCGCGACCAAAGGGGCCAATCGTGGCCGGCGTTGGCAAAACGGAGATATCCGCTCTCCATGTCCAGGTTGGCGCAAAAGGCAGAGAGAAAGAGCCTGGAGCCAACCTCCTGGGCGATGAATTGGTTGGCGCGTTCGAGGATCGTCGCCGGCCCTTGCCCATGCATGGACTCCAGACGGATTACCGTGCGGCTAAAGGCCATGAAGAGCGCTGCCGGCATCCCCTTGCCGGTAACGTCGGCGATGACGATGCCGAGCGAAGCTGGTCGGTCCGGCAAACTCACAAAATCGTAATGGTCCCCGCCCACCTCGCGCGCAGGGCGATAGCTCGCGGCAAATTGCCAACCCGGTGCGGAGGGTGCGTGGGCGGGCAGCAAGCTCATCTGGATCGCGCGGCTGATGGCCAACTCGCGGTCAAATCGTTCACGTTCGACCTCATCCTGGTGCAGCCGCGCGGTCTCCAGAGCATAGGCGAGGTGGGCGGCCAACGCGGTCACCAATTTGCCGTCTCCGGCTGTGAACTCCCCTTGGTCGTCCACGCGGCCCAACAACATCAGGCCCAGACAATTTTCTTGGGCGCGCAAGGGGGCGCACAGGATAGAGATGATCCCATGCGTCTGCATGGCATCGGCGGGGCTGACGATCAGGGTTTGACCCGTGGCCAAGCTATCGGCAATAGCGTCGGCCGCCAGGGTGCATAGGGCCAACACTGACGCCTCGTGACCACAAGTTGCCGACATGTCCAGCTCATCAAGTGCATAGACGCCGGCTTCCCCATCCGCTTGGCGCACAAAAAGCACCACCCCCGGCCCGGCGCGCACGGTGTGTTGCAGTTCCGAAAGGACGCGTTCGGCAATGGCGACGGGGTCCAACGATGTGCTGATCGTTGCGCCAAGCCGATAGAGCAGATTGATCTCGCGGTAGCGTTCCAGGGTTTCGTTGGCGATCGTGTGGGTGTCGCGTGCGCGCTGCGCAAGCAACGAGAGGGAGAGATGGAGATTGTCCAGCAACTTTGCGCAAAAGAGTCTGGTATCGTCGGCCAGATCGCTCGTGGGCACGGTTGCTGCGATCGCGCCAAGCAACGCCCCGTCCATCCAGAGGCCACGGATCCAGAGGTCGCCATCCCACTGGCCAGCATCATGGCTGATCGTCGCCGCAAGGCTGGGCACATCGGCGAGCGGCTGCCCCAAATAGACCAAACCGTTGGCATCGACCAGCGAGATGGAAGCGCCATTGGGCAGCAACGCCAGGGTCTGTTCTAGCAGCGCGTTGGCATCCCCGCGTCGGATCAGACGACGCAGTGGGGGCGTTGTCTGATGGCGTATTGGCGACCCTTGCTCCGATGTCAATCCCCGCCTCAGTCCGTTGAACCGAATGACGCCATCGCTGCTTCTCGGTCATCAAAGATTTCGAGAAAGTCGGCAAAACCGGTCATTTCCAGGGTCTTGCGAACACGCGGTTGCGGATTGAGCAATTTCACCCGCTTTTCGTAGCCGTGGTTGATGTCGCTTGAAACGGCGCGCAACGCGTTCCAGCCCGCGGTGGGATCGGGCGGTTCGGCCCCGCGTGCGAGCAGCGCCACGCTGTGCAGCGCGACCAAACCAGAGCTGGCCATGAAGTTGACGTTGCTGAGGTCGATCAGGATGTTGCGCGGGCCAGATGCGCAGATTGTTTTGGCGGCCTCGATCAGCGCTTCATAGGTGGAGGCATCCAGTTCGCCCTCCACCTCGATCACTTCGGCGGACTCATCGCCTTCAGCGTGATGAATGGTCACTTTCATTTTGGTTTCTCCCTCTGAATCTCTCGCCGCGTCGGGATTGGTCATGGGTGATGCTTGCTCGCAAATGATAGGAGGCCAGTTCTGCTCTAGGCGCTATCGCGCGGATACCGGTGGCCTAGTTGGGCAACGTCCATTTGCTTTACATCCGCGGCCGACCGGTCCACAAATTCCTGGGCAAATTGCCGAAAGCGATAGACATCTGCGAAATTGGAAGCAAGGCCTAGAGAGACCCGCACCGTGCTGGGGCTTTTGCCTCCCAGTTGCTGCACGGTGGCGAAGAACTGGTCGAAGCTGACCGGCTCCAGCCCGGCGAAACAGTGGGCCATCTCCTCGCGCGTCACCCCGTGGGCGATCTCGCCAGCGCCCGGGTTGCAGAAGCAGCCAGTGCGCAGCGAGATGTTCACCGTTGCCGCCAGCGCTTCGATCTTGGCGAAGTCCATGGCTTGGCCCTCTGGGTCGATAAACTTGAGTGCAAGGGTTCCCCCACGTCTGTCCATCTCGGTCGGGCCAAATATTTCCAGCAAAGGCGCGCCATTGGAATGGCGCAATTCGCTCAACTCGGTCAACAACCACGCAGCCAGAGAGTCCACCCGGCGGTGGATGGTCTCCATTCCAACCGCCGCGATGTGACTTAGACCAGCTTCGACCGCCGGTAACCCCAAGTAATTGACCGTGCCGTCTTCGTACGCGGCCTCCCCGGCGCCGAGATAATGCCAACCTTCGCCCTGCACCGACGCAATCGTGATCGTGCCGCCGGCAAACCATGGTCGGCGCAGCCTGGCCAATGCAGAGCGACGTGCGATCAGGCAGCCGATGCCGGTCGGATAGCCGAATATCTTGTAAAAGGAGAGCGGCACAAAATCCGGCCTCCAACGGTCGATATCCAGCCGATTGGTCGGCGCAAAGGCTGCGCAATCGACCAACACATCCCAGCCGCGTGAACGGGCAAGGTCGATCCATTCCAAAGGGTGCTGCACGCCAGAAAAGTTGGACTGGGCCGGAAAGGCAAACAGGTTGGCCTGCCCTGGCTGTGCCCGATCCAGTTCTCGCACCAGCGCGGCTTGATCGACGCGCATCTCCGGCTTTTCGACCGGCACATAGGTGACGACAGCGCCGCGGCCACGGGCAAACTCGCGGATGCCGTTCACCGAGTTATGATTGTCATAGGTTAACGTATAGCGTCCGCCCGCGTCAAACGGGTAGGATTCGCCCACCAGCTTTAGCGCGCCGCTGGCATTGGGTGTGAAGATGACCACATACTCAGCTGGAGACGCGTTGAAAAACTCAAAGACCGCGGCCCTCGCTCGCTCGACCAACCGAGTCATGCCCAGCGAAGTCGGATTGTTGGAGTGGGGGTTGCCAAAGACGCCGTTGGCCAACAGATTGGCGTGTTCGCGCACCTGCGATTCCGCATACAAACCGCCGCCAGTGTAATCCAGGTAGACATGACCCAGGCGATCCAGGCGAGCGTATTCTCTGGCGCGCAGATCGTCCAACCGGGCCGTCTCTCTATAGGCAGGGTATTTCTGCTCGAAACCGGACAAGTGCGCTAGAAAATCATCTGTGTTCAGAGAGAGATCGAATCGCTCTTTGTGCAACATATGGCTCATCCGTCTGCGCTCCGGTCAAGAAAGCGGCCATGCGGCGCCCACCGTTTGGGCGAAAAGCTGGCGATAGCGTGGGGCGTCCACCTGGGTGATCACCTGGATCTCGCAGGCGGATGTGGTACACCAATCATCTTCCAGCCGCTGGCGCGACGATGGCGGTCGCCGGTCGACGATGGTCTGTCCGCGCGCCGTGCCGGCCAATTCGACGTGGATCGGGTGTCGCAAGCTGGTGACACCGGTCGGGTCGATCACGCTGGCCACCGCGCCCGCATCGCCGATCAGCGCGGCCTCGCTACGGAAATAGCCGCAGCTGTGCATCAACATGTGTCCTGCGGTCTGCGCGACGCGAGCGGTTGAACGCGCCAGGATCGCGGCTTCCGCCTGGGTAAAGGCGACCCGGCGAAAGACATCGAGCGTGTAGAGGCGAATCGGCAGCCCACTCTCCAATACGATGGCCGCCGCCTCTGGGTCATGGCGGATGTTGAACTCGGCCAGCGGCGTGGTGTTGCCCGGATCGGCAAAGGTGCCGCCCATGATGGTCAGGTTGTCGATGGTTTCCGCAAGCCGTGGATACAGGCGCAAGAAGAGCGCGATGTTGGTCAGCGGCGCCAGCGCAATCAAGGTGACCGGCTGGGTTGCGGCCTCAAGCAGCACGCGCAACAGCTCAACCGCGTGGATGTCGGCCGGTTGGCGCGAAGAGGACGGCAAACCCAGGTTTGCCATGCCGTCGTCGCCGTGGAGCAACATGGGAGGACGTAGCTTCTCGATCAGTGGCAATGCCGCGCCAGCCGCCACCGGAATCTCCGGCGCGGCTGCCACGTCCAATGTTTTCAGCGTGTTTTCCACAACCTGGGGCAGACGCTGGTTGCCCACGACGCAGGTGACGCCCAACACCTTCAAGCTGGGCGAACCCAGCTGCCAACAGCAGCGACCAGCGCATCATCCACATCCGGTGTCTACGTCCAAGATCACGGGTGTTGTCATTGGTTCGGCTTGACCCATTCGTAACAGTGAAGGTTTTCGCAGATTGTCCAGGCCAATTCGACGATCTCAACTTTAAGATTTTGCACCGATTGCGACGGATATCGCCCGCTCAGCAGTATCGATTGTCGATGATGTACTCAGGCCGATGCAGGTCGATCTCTTGGCACCCGCACTGAATACACACAAGTTGAGCAGCGCGTTCCTCGCCTTTTACCCAGATGAACAACAGTTACTTCTGGCTGCGATACTCCGCCCACATCTCTGGAGTCGGCGGGTAATACTTTCCGGGCGCGACCCCTTCGGCCTCGATCTTGCGTTTGATGTAGGCCTCCACGCCTTCGTGATCCTCCACGATGGTCACGCACTCCTCGGCGAACCAGGATGGCACCACGACCACGCCATCGCCGTCGCCCACCAACACATCGCCGGGCCGCACCAGGACGCCGCCGCACTGGATGTCCACGTTCTCCTCGGCGGGGATAGCCCAGGGCACGGTGCCGAATGGCGTGCGCGCGCGGGCATAGATGGTCAATCCATAGTTCTCCTCTTCCATCACATCCAGGTCGCGGATCGCGCCATCTGTGACGATGCCGTCGGCGCGGTTCATCTTGAGTTGCATCGCCTTGACATCGCCGAAAATGCAGGGCCGCGGGTTGCCATGATGTCGGCGACCAGCACATCGCCCGGACCGCAGCGCGCCATGGCCCGGTATTCGGGCGAATCTACGCCGCGCACGGTTTCCGCGTGCAGGTCGGGTCGCGGCGGCAAAAAGCGTAACGTGCGCGCCCGCGCAGCCAGGCGACGGCCCGGCGTCCAGAGATGCACATTCTCCATGAAGGGCAGCGGCACATCCGCGTCCCTGTGGACATGGTTCCAGATGGTGGCAACGGGCAGCCGCTTGAAGCGGTCCAGAATCGACTGGGGCACATCAACTGGCGCAAAGCTACGTTGGGACATGGAGACTCCTTATTGTGGTATGTTGATGATGAAACCGATCCAAGTTGGTCAGCGAAAGGATCGTACGCCGATGAAAAAGAGCACGACACTGGCCGCCAGCAAGACGCCGATATCCAACAGAACGTCGTTCAGCGAGCCGCCGCGGATGATGATGGTGTGGAAGCCATCCATGGCCCAGGCGACCGGCGAAAGATGGCCGATCACCTGCATGAAGCGGGGCGTGATCTCCAACGGCCACCACGCGCCGCCCAACGGCGCCAGCGTCAGCGCCAGCAACGTGGTCATGCTGGAGGCCTGTTCTTCACTTCCCATGCGCGGGGCCAGGGCAAAGGTCAGACCTGCGATACAGAGCACAAAGGCCGCCATCACCGATAGCAGAGCCACGGGCGCGCCGCCCATGCGCTGACCCAGCAGCAAGCCAAAGAGAAAGACAACCAAATACTGGATCATCCCCAGGCTGAAATAGGCGCCGATCTTGCCACCCAGAATGTGGCGTCGCGGCACGGGCGAGACCATCAGCCGTTGCAGCGTCCACTGCTTGCGCTCGCGCAGGAGCACGGCCATGCCGCCGAGTACGGTAAACATGACAAACATGGATCCCATCCCTGGCACGGACTGGGCGAAGCCGGTGAGGTCCGCGGATCTCTCCCCGTCTGCTAGCTCTTCGACCGATTCGACATGAAAGGCAACCAGTTCGCCCTGCTCGTTCAGCCGCTGATCTGCCAGCGTGCGCAGTGCTTCCCCAAAAGCGGCGCGCGCGTTCTCATCGACAAAGAGCGGGTCGGATTCGACGTCGGCGGCCTCCAACTCATCCACCACGGCCAGCCCAATGCGCTGAATCGTCGCCGCTCGATTGACCCGCTGCACCGCAGCTTCCAATGACTGTCGCACCGGGCCGATGCCGGTAGGCGGCTCATCGGCGTAGTAGTCGATGGTCACGGGGTCGCCGTTCCGCACCTGCTCTGCGTACCCGTCTGGAAGAATGATCGCCGCCGTGGCGTCGCCCGTCCTGAACTCGCGCAACGGCTTCATCGACGGTCAGCCTTGTCTGTCCATCTGCCAGGCTGCATTGATTATCGGCGTCATTGTCACCCGGACAGAGCAGGAAGCGCGGGTTGAGGCTCTTCAGATCGGCTGCCAGTCGGGTCGAGAGGTCGCTTTGATCCAGGTCGATGAAGTCGATACGGACGCGGTTTGGTCCGCCCTGGTCAAAGGCAAAACCGACAATCAGCGTGAAAAAAACCGGCATGGCAAGCAGATTCAGCCAATTCTCCCGACTGGAAAAAAAGATGCGTAGATCGTTCAGGATGATCAGGGATACGTTTCTCATAGAGTTGCAAAAGCCATCAAAAGGTTGCGAAGACATCTTCGCAACCTTTTGATAGGTTCCAGCCTACCCTTGCATATGTTGCTTGAAGCGGACTGACCCGATACCGAAGAAGACGACGCCCATTGCGGCCAGGACCAGAAGATTCAGACCGACATCGGTTTCGCCGCCAGCCAGTTTGGTGAAGGCATCTGTCGCCCAATAGATCAGCGAAAAAACGCGCGAAGATTCCAGGCAAGAAGAAGCCAAAGGTGCCGCCCAGCGCTCCCATTATTGTGTTGACGATCGGACCCACGATCTGGGCCTGCTCGCGGGTGCGGGCGACGCCGGTGATAAAGACGCCCAGGCCAGAGACGGCCAAGCTAAGCACCAGCACAAGCAGGGCCAACAGCGCGTACTGATCACCCCAGATGAAGAGCGGCTCGCGGCCAAGTATGGACACGACAAGGGTCACCGCCAGCAGCAGAAACGACACCTGGGCAAGCACGGTGATCACGTTGCCCAGCAACTTGCCGGCCAGGATGGTCGTGCTGGAGGTCGGCGTCGCCAACATGCGCTGCAACGTACCTTGCTTGCGCTCCTCGTAGATCGAGAGTGCGCCAAAGAGTCCGGTAAAGAGGGCGAAGAAGGCTGCCTGGGCCGAACCAACAAAGGCCATCATCTGCACAAAGGCACTCTGCTTCTGCAATTGATCCAACGCCCTGCGCTCCAGCCGAACCGAGGCGACGTCTGGGTCGAAGAGACAGGCTGCAGCCGCCAGCACAGGGTTGTCTTCATCGCGGTTTTCTCGGTTGTTTCCGCTGCTATTTTCGTTGCTATCTTCGTTGCCGACGACGCCACCAATCGCCAGCAGCCAGGGTGCGCTCGACCCGGTTGGCGCCAGGAATTCCTCCCATTCGGCCAGAGGTGCATCGGCATTCGGTGCGTTCTGGAAATCGGGTGTGTTGCTCGAAAAAGCCGCCAGATCGATCTCGTCCTCCAGCGTTTCGAGAAACGCGGCCGCGCCCACGCCTGCCTGGGCCAACTGGCCCACGACCCCCTCCACGACGCTGCGCGCCACGCTGGCGCCAAGCTGCTGCCCCTCGTCGCCATAGATATCCAGTTGAGGTCCAACGGCTTCATTCTCATTCTCATCTGCTGGGTCGTCACCGGAGGCAGCGGCGCCGAAAAGCTGGAGCGAGGGCAGAAGCGATTGGCTGAAGCCGGGCCGGATGATCACAGCCGCCGCGTAAAGACCGCTCCGCACACCGCTGCGCGCTTCTTGCACGCTGCGCAGCTCCTTGACCAAGAGAATCTCCTGAAGCGTCGTGGTCGTTTCGTCGGAGCCGTCTGCAACGATCAGGCTGCACTCTGGCAGGGCCAGCGCTCCGTTTTCGTCGCTCTCCGCGATCGCCGACTCGTCGCTCTTGGCCGGCAACATGATCTCGGCGACGATGCTGCCCATGTTCAGAAGGGGAATCGAGCCAATGCCGACGCCGTCGTCCAAGTTGACCAGCGCCACGGGGATCGGCTCCAGCCCGAAGTCATCGGAGGCGAAGCCGCTGAAGGCCAGCCCCATGATTGTGGAGAGCGCCAATGGCGCGGCCAGCATGATCAACAGCAGGTTGCGCTGCGAGAAGGTGGCGTAGAGGTTGCGCCAGGCAATCGACCAGATCTTCATGGCTAATCCCGCAGCGCCCGCCCGGTCAGCGCCAGGAAGACCGCCTCCAGATCCGGCTCGCGCACTTCGACAGAATAGACATCCACACCGGCCCCGTTGACGATGCGGATAATGTCGGGCAGCGCCTGTCGCCCGCGCTTGGCATAGACGCTCAGACGACTGAGCTCCAGCCCATCGCTTCGATCTTCCAGTTCTTCGGGCGGCGTGTATTGGAGATAGCTCAGACCTTCGACTTCCTCTTCCAACTGGGCAGTCAACCCCTCGACCCAAGATTGGCAACTGACCATAAATTCGAGCCGATCCTCTTGGCCAACCTGCTGGGTCAATTCCTCCTGCGCGCCCAGGGCGATGATCTCGCCGTGGTCGATGATGCCGACCCGGTCGCTCAATTCCTGCGCTTCCTCCATCAGATGTGTGGTGTAAAGGATCGTGACCCCTTCCTCGCTGCGCAGTTGCTTGACTGTGTCCAGGATGCGGCGGCGGTTCTGCGGGTCGATGCCGGCGGTTGGCTCATCCATGTAGAGAAGCTGCGGGCGATGCAGCAGCCCAACGCCGATGTTGACCCGGCGCTTCATGCCGCCGGAGAAGGTGTCCACTCGGTCCTTCTGGCGGTCGGTCAGGTCGATAAACTCCAGCACCTCGTCGATACGGCTGTCGAGCTCCTTGCCGGACAGCCCATACATCTTGCCAAAGAAGGCCAGGTTCTGGCGGGCGTTCAACTCTGGATAGAGCGCGATTTCTTGAGGGATGAAACCGATCAGTCGCTTGGCGGCCATGGGTTCTTTGGTGATCGAGTGGCCGCCGATCCGCGCATCGCCGGCGGTGGGCGGCAAGAGGCCGCTGATCATGGAGACGACCGTCGTCTTGCCCGCGCCGTTGGGACCGAGCAGGCTAAATATCTCGCCTTTATAGATGTCCAGGTCGATCCCTTTGACGGCCTCGACCGGCGCGCCATCGGGCCGGCGAAAGCTCTTGCGCAGCCCCCGCACTTCTACCATGGATTCCATCAGAGTTTGATCACCCCCTTGATATAGCCCGCATCGCCCGACAGGATCGATTCCATCAGGCTGGGATATTCGGCCAGGGGCACGACGTGGGTGACCAGAGGACGCAGGTCGATGATGCCTTTGTCGATCATCTGGATGGCCGGCGGGAAGGGGTCGCGCAGCCTGGACGAGGGCGACGAGTTGACGATGCTGAAGCCGCCCAGGTGCCATTTGGTGGGGTCGAAGGAGGCGCTCTGCCCCTTGATCCAGCCGAAGAGGTTGATCAGCCCGCCGCGGCGGACGATGTCGGTGGCCAGGTCAAGCCCCGACTGGCTGCCGGTGGAATCGACCACGATGTCGATCTCGCGCGCCTTGAGCGTCGGAGCCAATTCACCGGCGTCGATCTCGGCCAGGTTGTAGACTTCGGTGGCGCCAAGCTGTTTGGCCAGGTCGAGCCGTTCCTGGACCACGTCATCGCGATCACCTCG
>JAAUPU010000582.1 GCA_012032975.1 Caldilineaceae bacterium
GTGCTGCTTGCGTTCGCCGGCGGAAGCATCCACGCCATCATCGCGTTCACGCTGCTGATGGGCGCATCCCAGGGGGTCATCACAATCGTGCGCGGCGCAGTGCCGCTCGCCCTGTTCGGCGCGGCCGGCTTCGGCAGCGTGCTGGGCGTCCTCGCCACCCCGATTCTCATCGTCAATGCCATTTCGCCGACGCTGTTCGCGATGATCGTGGACCGCTGGGGCTGGGACATCGCGCGCATGGTGCTGATCGCGATCGCCGCCGCGTCCTTCGTCGCGATGGAAATCATGTCGACCTGGTATGAGCGCCGGCGGCGCTGACGGACCGGTCGTGCGAGGAGCGTCGCTTCACGCGATCATGCGTCCGGCCGCGGCTGCAGCCGCGCGATCGCTTCGTCGACGTTCATCACGTCGCCGAAGAAGAGCGCAATCGCGTCCAGCGCGGTCGCGTGCTCGGCATCGGTCGCCGCGGCGTTCCCGTCCGCGAGCATCATGATGCGGTAGTCGAGCATCATCGCGTCGCGCGCAGTGGATTCGCAACACACGTTGGTCGCGGTGCCGGCGACGAGCAGCGATTCGATGCCACGCGCCCTGAGGATCTCGTGCAGCCGCGAAGAGCCGGCGACGAATGCGCTGTACTGGATCTTTTCCACCTGCAGGTCACCCGGGCGCGATTCGAGCGCCGGAAACAGCCGGGACCCCTCGGCGTCTTCGGCGAGCCCTGCGAGACGTGCCGCCCGTCGCGTGTCCGTGAGCATGTGCCGATGGTGGTTCGCCCAGCGCTCGGTCGCGCCGCGCGCGGTGGTCCGGACCCAGACCACCGTCCCACCCGCCTCGCGCATTGCCCGGGCCATGCGATTGATCGCGGGAACGATCGCGCGCGATGCCGGAACTTCGGCGGGAAATCCCTCGGCCACGAAGTAGTTCTGCATGTCGACGACCACGAGCGCGGCACGCGGCGCGTCGATCGTCTCGTGCGCGAAAAGCCGCCCCTGGCGCGCGATGATGCGCGCACGGACCGCATCGGACATCCTGTAGGGTTGCATGACGGGCTCCGGAATCGCGCCATGGCGGGCGCGTACTCATGATACCGCTTCGTTCCGGCGCGCGACGCAGTCGCTCTGCCCGCCGGGTTAGCATACGCGCGTCGCTTTCACCGCCCGCCGGCCAGGCGCGCACGATTCAAATATCTCAAGTTTTCGTGTAAATACACCACTCTATTTGCTTCTCTTTCTTCTCACAAAATCAACTTTTAGTCTTTTTAAGAAACGAAATTCGATTTTCCCCTCGATTCGCACATCCATTTGCCAAATTGTGGTGTCGAAACATGGCAGGACGGCACGAAAAAATCATCATCATTCGAAGAAAATAATAGCGCTCCGCGTCTCGATGATGTCTGACCGGTCTTCGCGTGTCTGTAAGTTAATCCAACGAGTCGAACACGTCGTCGCCTGCCTATCTCGTGGAAATCTCGTTGGACTTCGTCGTAGCCACCAAATTCGAAAATTGCTTCCAACACAAAATACGAAATCATGATGAAGATGATCCGATCTCGTTGACATGAACGATATCAATACACTCTTCTTTGATCTGAAGTACTGCAGTACGCTACCTCTACACCAAGATCACAAACATAGGAAAAAGCATGTCAACCTTCGCCGGCTTTCATCGGCCCAGACGCCCCGCAGTGGAAACAATATCCTATCTTCGTGGTTTGCCATTGGATGTCCATCAAGCGCACAAAGAAGTGATTTTGTACCAACAACAACAACAACAAGAGACGGGTGGTGCTACTAGCAAGGACGACGAGGACGACGATGACGACAAATTTCCTCAAAATTTGGCAGCCGCATTTTCTGCGTTGGACGAAGTCAAGGGAGAAATTGCGTCGTTGGCGGGGGACGAACATGGCTCGCAGTCGATCGAATTGTTGGCACAAATTGCGGCTCCGTATTCGGAAATTGCGGCGCGATGTTTGATCCATGCTTGTTTGGGGTATTGCTTGCATTTGGCAACCCACCGGTATGGATCGCACGTCCTACAATCCATCTTGCAGCTATCCATCACGTCGCTGTCTAAGGAAGACATGGCCATGGACGAAAATGCTCCACCCTCACTCCACGAGAATGCAACTGGTGGTGTCGTGCCATCGTTGAGCGACTTGGTCCATTCTGTAGTGGACGAACTGTCACCCCATTTGGAGGAGCTGGCAGTCCACTTGTGTGGATCTCATGTGCTGCGGACCTTGATGTGTGTCTTGGGTGGAGTGCAGCTCGTAACGAGTCACAGAGGAGGTAGAGAGGCAGAAGCTGCCTCGTTACTCCGTGGCAAGCCAAAGTCGAAAAAGAAGAAGAGAAAGCGATCGACCGACGATCCCGCCATGGGAGGAACTGCCATACAAAATGCTGGGACCATGTCCATTGTCTACGTCGAAGGATCCAAAAGGGACAATGACCAATTTTCAGATCTACTGGCGTCTTTTTTCGGAATCTTTGTTAGGACCACCACAAAGCAGAGCCCGGGAATTTGCAGCAGCTGGCATGTCACGCCAGTGCGGGTCCACTGTTAATTGTGTTGCTCCGCGTGCTGACATATTCAGATGAATCCGTGCGGAAGGAATGGGCAGAGAAGATTAGTCAGGACACAACTCAAGAGGCATATCAGTTGGGAATTGCGAAGGTAGAGCCACGGTACACGTTGGGATCCCCTGCCGACAGGGCCGTTCGTCAGATCCTCTGTTGGCAGAGTGGAGAAACTGCCCAGGAATTTGCAGGAGACATTGTCTATGGGATGTCCGGAGAAATCCGGGGAAGTCATTTGCTGGAAACAATTTTCCGTCTCTGTTATGATGAATTCCACTCTCAGCTCCTTCGTTGTGGTGACTTCCTTTCAGCAACCGCCGTCCAAGAGTATATTGAACACGATGTCTCCAACTTTGTCATTCAAACCATTCTGTGCACAATACGAGAGGAGCAGGCAGAGTCAATGCTGAAAGTGATGGAAAAGATCATCTCAAGCGGAGCAGTCATCGATCCGACCAAGAAACGTCGGGGCATCATTTGGCGCGCGGTTGAACTTGCAGCGAGATTTCGCGTTGAACAAGACAGTATACTCAAAGCAATACGACTTGGCTTTCTTGCAACCTCCAACGCGTTGACATCTGTTTTAGAGACAAACGATGATGAAGGGCCCAGAAAGAAGAAAAAGAAGGAAAGAAAGAAAGCATCTCACGTTGAGCTGAAAGATTGCGTCCGACTATTCCTGCAGATCAAACCAAGTTCTACAGATGCCGAACAGATCTCCTTGGATGTTGCAGGCTGTCGCACCGTGTATCACATGCTTCGCTTTTCGCCAAGGCTATGTGAAGGTGTGTTAGATGGCATCGTGGGAGAACTGTCCACAGAAGATCTGGTATCAATAGCTAAAGATGGGATTGGGAGCCGATGTGTATTGGATGGCATTCTAGATGGGCCTGTCCAGACTCCAATTTTCAAAGGCGGTGCAAGGGCTTCGATCCAAGCTTGTTGGAAGGACCGCTTCCATGTCCTGCCATCGTGTTGCGCATCACACAGTGCGAAAATTGTTCACATCTCTACCGACAATCGAAGAGAAGGAGAAA
>JAAUPU010000583.1 GCA_012032975.1 Caldilineaceae bacterium
TATGAATGCTGACGGTTCCGGTCAAAAATCATTGACAGTTGTTCCAGGCTCCGATTACGATCCTGATTGGTCGCCGGACGGGAAAAAAATTGCGTTCACCTCCTTGCGAAACGGCAAAAAGGATATTTATTTGCTCACCCTCGAATCGGGCGCGATTGTTCAGCTGACAACAGTGGCAGGTGATGTACAGGAAAACAGCCAGCCCTCATGGTCCCCATTTGGAAACCAGATCGTATACACGGTCAAGAGAGTTGGAGCATATCAAATTTGGGCAATGAGCGACACAGGCCAGGGCAATACGCAGATCGCCCGCAGTGGGCAGCAGGTTTGGGACTTCCTGCCGGTCTGGGCGCCTGATAACGAAACAATCTTATTCAGTCAGAGAGACGTAGGCCCCTCTCGTGCGTGGTTGATGAGTATTCGATTTGAAGACCGCGCGACCAAAGATCCCACAAGGCTAGACCTCCCGCGACCGATCGAGGATGTAGAATTTTCCCCGGATGGTTCATGGCTGGCATTTGAAGGCATAGACAACGACGGCAATCGTGACATTTATTTCATGACCGTCAGCGGTGGAAATCGCACACGCCTAACAGTTGACCCCAACGTGGATTTCGACCCAACCTGGCGCCCTGTCCCATAAATTATTACAAACGAATAGATAATAAATGCCCATCGCTTACAAGAGTGATGGGCATTTTCTTACACTCCTCTTATTGACTACACTCTTTTGCGCATGTTATTATTATTTGTGAATGAATAGCACTCTCGCTGTGAGAGTGCTAATTATGTGAATACCATGCCAGAGATGCCAGAACTTACAGAGCGCCAGAAGACCCTTCTTCTACTAATAATACGAGACTATATAGAATCCGCTCAGCCGGTTGGCTCGAAGCGGCTGGCAGACCATTACCACATCAGCATCTCGCCTGCCACCATCCGCAATGAAATGGCAGCGCTGACCGAAATGGGTTACCTGCGTCAGCCACATACTTCGGCGGGGCGAGTCCCGACCGAGGAAGGCTATCGGTATTTCGTCGGTCAGATGATGAACCAGGCTGAGTTGCCTGAATCGGTCCAGCGCACGATCTCACATCAATTTCACCAGTCCCGCCCCGATATCGATCAGTGGATGACCCTGGCGGCGTCCATCCTTGCGCATCAATCGCAGGGCGTATCGGTGGTCACTGCGCCTCATGCGCGGAAGACAACCTACAAGCACGTTGAATTGATCTCGACCCAGGGACGACAGGTGCTGATGGTGCTCGTCATGCTGGGAGGCGAGGTCAGCCAGCAGTTTTTGACGCTGGCGGAACCCGTATCACAGGAGCGACTCAGCCAGACAGTAGCGCGTCTGAACAAACTTTTGGCTGGTCTGGCGGTGGACGAAATTTCTGCCCTTTCAGCCCGTTCCGATCCGCTCGACCAGGATATTTTGCTGCTGATCGAGCAGGATATGCGCCGCAATGCGGAAAGCATCTCCGGCGAAGTGTACACGGACGGTTTGACAAACGTACTGGCTGAACCTGAGTTCAAAGAGTCGGAAGAGGCGCGCCGCGCCCTAAAGATCTTTGGCGAGCCGTCCACATTGAAAGACCTGCTCGACCGCACAACCACAAGCGGTAAGGTTGGCGGGCTTCAAGTGTTGATCGGCGGCGAAGGCGTGTGGGAGGAACTGCGCGAATGCTCGATGATCATCGCGCGCTATGGTGTGCCCGGTATGGCAACAGGCACGTTGGGCGTACTGGGTCCGATGCGCATGTCGTATGCCAGGACGATCCCCACAGTGCGCTATGTGGCGGTTTATTAAGCGATCTGGTCAATGACACCATCTCTGGTGATTAAAAAAAACAGGTGATAAGTACGATGGCTAAGAAGAATAAGAATCAAGACATGAATGAAAAAGAAATAATCGAGGCAGGGTCTGAAGCTGTGGCAGCGCCTCCAGTTGAGGGAATGCCGGAAGGGACGGATCAAGCCTCGGCTGAGGTGGAGGCGTTGAAACGTCAACTCGTGGATGCAGAAACGAAATTGGCTGAAAGCGTCGATGGCTGGCAGAGGTCTCAGGCTGAATTCCAAAATTATAAGAAACGCGTCGAACGTGATAGCGAGATGATGCGGGCGCACATGAAGGGCGAAATTGTCAAGAAAATATTGCCCATACTCGACGACCTGGAACGCGCGATGCAGAACCGCCCGGCAGACGAACCGTGGACGAACGGCATCGAGTTGATCATGCGTAAATTCCAGGCTGCGCTCGAAGGCGGTAGCGGCGCCCACATCGCGCCCTTGAGCGAGGCTGCCCGAATCCAGGGCCGAGGCGTGCCGGATATCCAGAATACCACCACCGCGTGCTCCCCGACCGTGTCATTAATAATGCCGACCTGGGCCAAAGTGTCATAGGGGTAGGCCACGGCTTCGCCGTTTAGGTCGAGCGTGAACACGCGGGCCACGGGCGGCAGCACGCCGGGGGTGAGGGGCCCAAAATACAGGAAGGGCGGCCGGTCAACGTCGTCGTAGCCGATGTAGGGGTTCCGGCCGTAGTCGCGATTGAACCGGTCTCGCGCGAGAGGACGCTGCCCTGCGGATATGCGGCACGGAAGGTGTCCCAAGCAATGAGGCTGGCCGGATAAAGGGCCAACTGCCGGCCGGTAAACTCTCCGGCGATGGCCTCGCCCGTGGCCTGCTGCCACCAGGTCTCAGTCTGCCGGTCGTACATAATCAGGTTGCTGTAGCGGAGCTCCCAGTCGTGCCAAAGTCCAGCACCTGGCCGTCGAGCGTGCGCTCGAAGGCAATGGCCGTGTTGCACAGCGGGCAGAAGGTGACGGCCAGCGGCAGTCCGCCTACCTCGGCATTGGCAATCTCATGCCAGATCAGGACTTGGATGGGAAAGGCGCGCGCCTCCGCGCCCACCTCGACGAGGACGACCGGCTCCTGAGGCGAAATCCAGGCGTCGGCCTCGGCCACGCTTACGTATTGCGGCGCATCCACGGCGGGGATGCCATCCTTGGGCGGGCCGCCGGAGAAAATCTCGGCCGTCAGTTGAGTCAGGGCGGTGTCGCCGATGTCGATCACGTTCAACCGTGGCGATGTTGGGCGCCGTGTTGCCATTGCCGCCGCTGCCGGGCCAATTATTGCCGCCACGGATGCCGGGGTGGTGCTGGCCCCGTACTGGCTAGAGGAGCTGGTGCAGCCGATTGTGTTGGGGGAAACGGCCGTTTCCTAGCGGCCTGGTTCGAGCCAGACCCGTATACCGATTTTGAAGTGGTGATGGGGTCCACCGTGCTGCCTTCCCGCCGCGACATTGAGCCGGAGAAGTTCCTGCCCTCCAGCCGCTCCGTCGCTTTCCTCAAATCTGCCTGGGCCGAAGTAGGCGGCTACCGGAATGGCTACGATTACAGCGAAGATTTGGTGTTTGACGTTGCTCTGCGAGAAAAATATGGCGCGTTTCCTTTTGTGGATACGGCCGTTGCTTACTTCCGTCCCCGTGGTGATTTAACCGGCTACTTCAAGCAATATTACAATTACGCTCGCGGCGACGGCAAAGCCAACCTGTGGCCCAAACGTCATCTGGTGCGCTACTTTACCTACCTGGTGGGGCTGCCTTACATTTT
>JAAUPU010000584.1 GCA_012032975.1 Caldilineaceae bacterium
ACTCACGTCAATCGACGATGTCACCGCCAAGGTCAAGGAGGTGGTGGCGAATCTGCTGCCAGCGCTCTTCGATGAAGGCTCCGCTCCCGCAGGGGACGCCTTGACCACTTTTCGCAAGCGGATGGCGCGCACGGTCCAGAAGATTGCGGATTCGCTGCTCGAAATCCATGCCAGCATTGGCCAGTAAGAGCATTGGTCAGTAAGAGCATTGGCCAGTAGGAGCATTGGCCAGTAGGAGCATTGGTCAGTAACCACGTTGGGTAGCAGAGGAAGGCAGACCCCATGAATGTTCGACCCATTCTGAAGCCCCTCCCAGGCGAACATCTGTTGAGCGTGGCGCCGGCGTTGGCGCCAGAGCCAGAAACGACCTGGAACCGGCGGCTGCACTTTTATGGCGGGCGGACGCTGAGCGACATCGCGCTGACAACCGAACAGAACGAACGCGCCGGTCGCCTGACATTGGCCGGCCAACGCCTTTCGCAGGGTGTACTCGATGGGTTGGAAGCAGGGCTGGAGCGCACCATCGACGACGAGGGCAACGCTCAGTTTGCCATTCACATCGGCGTCGGTACTGGCCTCGCGGCCAGCGGCGAAGTGATCACGCTGGCAACGCCGCTGCGCAGCAAGCTCTCTGCGCTGCCGATCTACGCGCCTGCCGCGCTGCTTGATGGCGGCGCGCTTCCCCAAGCTGGCGCTGCGGTCGCCCGACGGCTCGGTCCGTCGCTGGGCCAGGCAATCGCCCAGGGCATACCGTTGCCCCGCGCGGCGGTGCTTCTGCTCCAGCCGGTGACAGCCCAGATGGTCGGTCGAACCGACCCCAATGACCCCTGCGAGGTCGATCCGTCCGCGGCCGCGTTTGACGACTGGCAACTGGTGGATGGGTGCCGTCTGCTCCTCTTCATCTGGCCGAACGAGCTGATCGACCTGCCAGAGCCTGGCCCCGCCTGGCGCAATCGCATTGCTTATGCGATCTTCGACCGCGAGCGCAGGGCAACGTCGCGGTCGCTCTGGCCGTGGGAGGAATTGGGCGTTCCCGTTGGGCTGCTGGCGCTGGACGAAGCGTTGAATCCGGCGTTCGTCGACCGTTACTCGGTGGTGCGCAGCGGCGGAAAGGCCAGACCGCGCCAGCGATGGATAGATGGCGGCAGTGCGCCGTTGTGGCAGGCGCGCATCCAGCAGTTCGCCGAACAGATGGCTGAACAGATCGCCGAGGCCGTCGCAGTCGCAGCCGATACAGCGGCGCCCGACCAGCCGGACCCATCCCAGCTTGCCGAAAATTTTCGCATCCTCCCGCCGGTTGGACTGCTGCCGCGGCAGACGCTTTCGTTGGAAAGCCGGACCGATCGCTTTTTCCCCTCCAACTATCAGATCGACGCCCGGCCGATCCCATTGGAACAGCTTGATCTGGTGATACGCGAGAGCGCGCCACTGGCGCCCTTGCAGTTGGGAGAGGCCGCGCAGATCGAGTTGCTGGTTCCCGTGCCGCAGATTTGGTTTGAACCGCGGCTGTTGCTGGAAGAGAGCGTCTCGGGCGAATTCGCCGAAGTCATCGCCGAATTCAGCGAGCGCGCGCCGAGTCGGCTGGCTGCCGAAAGTGGTGCTCAACTGGGGTTTCTATTTGGGCTGCGTTTACACGGTGCGCTGCTGGCGATCGGGTTTATTCTGCGTCGTTGGTGGATGCGGCTGGCGTTGGTGGCGGTCGTGCTGGTGGGACTGGCCGTGCTGATGCAATCGACGCGCGGGCATTATCACTACGCGGCCCCTATCTTCACGTTGGTGATCGTGCTGGTCGTGCAGGGATTGCGTTACTTGCGAAGCTGGCGAGTCGCCGACCGACCTGTTGGGTTGCTGTTGGCGCGAATGATCCCGCTGGTTGGTTTGAGTTCGGTGGTGGTACTGACCAGCTTGTGGGCTCGCCAGCCGGTGACGCCCGGCACTGAATGGAGTCTCGAACGAACGGGCATCGAACGGTCGTTGGCCGAGAACGACCGCCGAGATCTGGTAGTCGTCCGCTACCGCGCTGAGCACGATTTTCATCGCGAATGGGTTTACAACGGCGCCGATCTTGACGGCGCGAAGGTAATCTGGGCTCGCGACTTGGGAGTGGAGAGAAATCGTCCGTTGTTGGAATACTATCAGCAGCGGAAGGTGTGGCTGATGTTGCCTGATGAACAGCCGCCGCGGCTTAAAATCCATCGTCCAATCGACGGCCCAGATTGAATGTTTTCAATTATCCTCTTGACTGCACTTTCCGCAAATCCGTGTACTGTCGGGATGTTCACATGCGTGCAAACTGATCTTGTCATGAAGCGGCGCTCCTCGCCAGATTGTTGGTTCGTAATTCGACAATTCTTGGCAAAGGAGAGCCGCGATGAACGCTTGGATGCTGCCGGTGGAGATGCTTGCTTGGATTGAGTGCCTGTCTGGCCCACTGCATGGACGTTTGGCCTGGCGGTTGCCGCTGCTGTTTGCCGGCGCTTTGTTCGCACAAGGTCGACGGACCGTCGCCAGTTGGTTGCGGGCCGGCGGACTGGGCGTCGACTTCAGACGTTATTATTACTTCCTTGGTAGCCTGGGACGCAAGACCCGCGAGGTGGCTTCCCGGTTGTTCGGCCTGGTGATCAGCCGCGTCTCGCCTGGCCCGCGGATTTTGCTCGCACTCGACGATTCTCCAACGAAGCGGTACGGGCCGATGGTCGAGGGCGCCGCCATTCATCACAATCCGACGCCGGGGCCGGCCGATCAAAAGTACCTGTATGGTCACGTGTGGGTGGTGTTGGCCTTGGTGGTGCATCATCCGTTGTGGGGCACGATTGCCCTGCCGCTGTTTGCCAAGCTGTATGTCCGCGCTTGCACGGTGCTGAAGCTGCCCTCGTGGTATGGATGGCAGTTTAAGACCAAGCTGGAGCAAGGGGCCGAACTGGTCGAGTGGGCGGCCAATTGTGCCAAACGCTACGGAAAAACGGTGTGGGTGGTGGCCGACGGCGCCTATGCCAAGCTGCCGTTCATCGCGCGGGCGTTGGCGGCCGGCGTGGTGGTGGTCAGTCGGCTTCGACACGACGCTGCGTTGTACACGCTGCCTCCTACTCTTGCGGCAGGCAAGAAGCGCGGCCGCGGCCGACCTCCGAAGTATGGGAAGGACCGGATCAGCCTGTCCAAGCGAGCCGCTCATCGCCAAGGCTGGATCAAAGCACAGTTTCAGCTCTATGGCGAAACGGTGACCAAGACCTACAAGACCTTCCTGGCGACGTATCAGCCGGCGGAGGGGGTCATCCGCGTAGTCCTGGTAAAGGAACGCAAGAGCTGGGTCGCGTTCTTCTGCACCGACCCGGCGGCGAGCGTGGCGCAGATTCTGGAAGCCGTGGCGGACCGCGCCTCGTTGGAGCAGGTGTTCCACGATGTGAAGGAAGTGCACGGCGCTGGGCAACAGCAGTTGCGTAACTACTGGGCCAACATGGCAGCGTTCAACCTGAACCTCTGGCTGCAAACGCTGATCGAGCTGTGGGCCTGGAACCAACCGCATGAAGCGTTGGCCGACCGCAGTGCCAGTCCATGGGACGACCCGACGCGCCGCCCTTCGCACGCGGATCGCCGCCAACGCCTGCGTC
>JAAUPU010000585.1 GCA_012032975.1 Caldilineaceae bacterium
ATTCGTATTGATGGGGGCGAGGCGGTTCGAAGAGTGCGTCTACCAGCCAGTCGTAGATGCCGCGGTTGTTCTCGAATTCCAGAGTGCAGATCGAGTGGGTGATATGCTCGATGGCGTCGGAGAGAGGATGGGCAAAATCGTACATCGGATAGATGCACCATTGGTCGCCGGTGCGGTAGTGGCTGGCGTGGCGGATGCGATAGAGCAATGGGTCGCGCAGTTTCATGTTGGGCGAGGCCATGTCGATCTTGGCGCGCAACACGTGCGCGCCATCTGGAAACTCGCCCTTGCGCATCCGCTCGAAAAGATCTCGATTCTCCTCAACCGATCGATCACGGTACGGGCTGGGCCGACCGGCTTCGGTGACCGAGCCACGATAGGCGCGAATTTCCTCTTCATTGAGGCTATCGACGTAGGCCTTGCCTGCCTCAATCAGTTCCAGCGCAAAAGTATAGAATTGCTCGAAATAGTCCGATGCATAACAGGGTTCGTCGCCCCATTCAAAACCCAGCCAGCGCACATCATTCTGGATGGCGGCGACATAGCGGCTGTCTTCGGTCTCAGGATTGGTGTCGTCGAAGCGCAGATTGCAGACGCCGCCATATTCCCTCGCGATGCCAAAATTCAGGCAGATCGACTTGGCGTGGCCGATGTGCAGATACCCATTTGGCTCGGGTGGGAAACGAGTCGCAACGCGCCCGCGATGCTTGCCGCTGGCCTGGTCTTCATCGACGATGGTGCGGATAAAATCCTTGCCATCCACGCGTTCGCCGTTACCCTCCGGTGTTGAAGCCAGTTTCGAGTTTTGCGTAGAATCGGTCATCGGGATCGCTTCAATCTCTCTTCTATCGTCCGTTCAACCTGAGCATCGAGCCAGTTGACGCCCGGGCCAAGACAATCTTACCTTGCGAGGCACGACTGGTTTTTCGCCCGCAGGACCAATTTCAGATAACCCCTCAATTATACGCCAGAGGTGCAAGCCGCCACAAGAACAGAGGCGCATTCGGGCATACAGACCCTTGCTAGCCGCCCGCACCCCAAATTGGGCATAGATTCGCAATATCTCCCTGTTCATGTTAGATTGCTTGAACCCGCGCCAGATCTCCAAACGGGATCGTCGGCGCCTTTCCAGCCAGAAAAGAGCCTGCTTTGGTGGTTATTTTCTGGCTTGTTGGAGAATCATCTGAAAGATGATGTGGAATCAGTTTCTCCGGCGTAGTCAGCCGGTTTTCCTCCTGTTGGCAGCCATCTTTGTGGCCTTGCTCGTGCGCAGCCAATGGGATGAACTAAGAAATTACCCATGGGAACTCCACGCCGGCTGGCTGGTGCTTTCGGCGCTGCTCTTGCTGGTGACGTGGATCATGGAAGTCGGCATCTGGCGTCGGCTCCTGGCCTCGGTTGGGGGACGATTGCCCCTTCTGCCTGCCATGCGTATCTGGTTTCTCAGCGCCATCGTGCGCTACGTGCCCGGCAATATCTGGCAACCGCTCAGCATGACCCTCTATTGCCAACGCTGGCGCGTCCGTCCCGAAGAGACGTTGACCAGCGTGCTGCTTTTTCAAATTGTGATGTTGCTGGCGATCTTTCCCATCACCGCGTTCTACCTTCTCACTACCGGCAGCTTTGGTCTGCTGACCGACTGGCTGGCGGATTCGGTAAATTGGCTGGCCGCGCTCCTGCTTGCGCCGGTAGTCGTCTTCCTGGCGACGCCCAACTGGCTGGTCGTGGTCGTCAACTGGGCGCTCTCCAAGATCGGCAGACCGCCGTTGGCCGCGCGTCTGGATCGGCGGCAGTTTGGCCTGACATTCTTCATCACCATCTGCAATTGGCTGTTGTGGGGGCTGACCTTTGCAACGCTGACCTTTGGCGTCACCAGCTACAGCACAGCCGAAAAATTGCGTCTCTTTCCCCACTTGATGGCGGCCTATCCCATCGCCTATGTCATCGGCTTTCTCAGCTTTGTCACACCGAGCGGGTTGGGCGTGCGCGAGGGCGCGTTTTTTCGTGCTCCTATCGCCGCTGATGGGGGGGGGCGTCGTAACGCTGGTTGCGCTGGTCGTGCGCTTGTGGACCACTGTGGGCGAATTGCTGATGGCGGCGTGGGCAGCCTTGACCGGCGGCGCAGGTCAAGCGCCAGAGGCGCCGGGGTCACTCAGCAGGTCGGCAGCCGAACAGCTCGCCGAGCCGCTGGCGACGGCGAAACCGGTGACCACCATCGCACCCGATGGGTTGGGCTGAGCGTACGATCTCCATGAAAGAACAGATCCGGCGCACGACCCAACTGTTGGTGCTGCTTCTCACCTTGTTGGCCTTTGGCCTGCGCGTCTCGCTCCTCGACGGCCAAAGCCTCTGGTACGACGAAGGCGTCACCGTCGAGATCGCCCAGCGTGGGCTGGACGAACTGACCCGTTGGACTGCGGAGGACATCCAGCCACCGCTCTATTATTACACGATCTCGCTCTGGGGCCGGATGGCTGGCTGGAGCGAGGTGGAGCGTGCGCTACCCTTCGGTCGTCTTCGGCACGCTGGTCACCCCGTTGATTGCCGTGGTCGCCACGGCGTTGGCGCGCCGTCGTCTGGCCGGCATTCTGGCCGCGCTCTTTGCGGCGTGCCACCCGCTGCTGATCTACTATAGCCAGGAAGCGCGCATGTATGCCATGTTGATCGCGCTGGGTGCGTTCCTCGGCTACATTGTTGTACGTCGGGCCTGGTCGCGGTCGCCGGGCCGACTGAGCTGGGTCGCCTATGTGCTGGTGGCGACTGCGGCAGTCTATACTCACTATTTCGCATTCTTTCTGATCTTCGCGTTGGCCATCGCATTTCTCATCGACCAGGCGTTGCGCCGCTTTCGCCTGCGGCAGCCTCGGTTGAATGGGTTCCGGGCAGGTGGACCGGAGATTGGAGAAGTGGAGATTGGAGCGGCGAACGTTGGCGGGACGCCCAATCCAGGCAGATCGCCGCTGCCACTTTTTCTCCTGGCCAACCTGCTGGTATTGCTCCTCTATTTGCCCTGGTTTGCCGTGCTCTTCACCCGTTTGTCGGTGGACACCAGCTATTGGCAGGGCCAGCTCAAGATCGGCGAGGCGCTGCGCCACATTGCCATCAGCTTCATCACGGGCGAAACTGTGCTGGAAAGCCAGGCCATCCAGTTGCTCTGGCCCTATGCGCTGTTGACCGGGGTGGCGTTGACCGCCCTGCTGCTCAAGCGTCCGACCCAATATCGCACCCTCCACTATGCAGTACTCTGGCTTATCCTGCCGATCATCGGCGTGCTGCTCCTGGCCCTGGTCGTGCCCAAGTTTAACGCTCGCTACGCCATGATCGCCCTGCCTGGCCTGATCTTGGCGTGGAGCGCTGGCCTGGCCGCCCTCTTGACCATCAAGCCGCGTCGCTCGCGTCTTGGCGTCTATCGACCGAATCTGAATCTCTCATTCCTAGTCGCCGGCCTTTGCACCCTTTTCATCCTGATCGGCTTTATCATTGCGGACCGCAACTGGTACCAGGATCCAGCGTTCACCAAAGCGCAGTGGCGCGAGTTGAGCGAATTCCTACGTGCAGAGATCGGCGAGCGCGGGGAGCAGGAAGCGGTCGTGCTGGTCAGCGGCC
>JAAUPU010000586.1 GCA_012032975.1 Caldilineaceae bacterium
CGAGAAGTTGGAGCGCGACCCATCCAACCCGCGCTACATTCACACCGTCTGGGGTGTGGGGTACAAGTTCGAAGCATGAATTCAGGAACGACCGTCGTCATCCAGCCCTCCCGCCAATCGTGGAACCTGCCGCTGCGTTTTTTGTCCGGCGTGATTGCCGCCGTCGCGGTCACGCTGCTGATCTTCGCGCTGGCCATGCAGCCGCCGCTGGCCGATTTCCAGGGCATGACCGTTTTCCTCTCCGCGACCGCGCTGACCTCGCTCCTCGTCGGATTTAGCGCGTACCGGCTCGGCTGGCTGAACCGTTCTCCCCCACCTGCGCTGGACCCTGGTGAGCAGCTATGCGCTCTCCAGCATCCTGACCTTTATCAACGTCTGGGTGACGGCGCGGCTGATGTTCATCAACCAGCACGACCTGACGCTGGCCACCATCCTGCTGGTCTTTGCCGCCGGCATCGCCATGTCGCTGGGCTACTTTCTCTCCGCCGCGATCACCGACAGCATCGATGCGCTCAATCGCGGCGCCGAGCGCATCGCGGGCGGTCACTTTGACACCCGCGTCGCGGTCGAAGGCCGCGACGAAATGTCCGACCTTGCCCGCTCCTTCAACCACATGGCCGGCCAACTGGAGGCCGCCGCCCGCCAGCGCCAAGAGCTGGAGTCGTTGCGTCGAGAGCTGATCGCCTGGGTGGGCCACGACCTGCGCACGCCATTGGCCTCGGTGCGGGCGATTGTCGAGGCGTTGGCCGACGGCGTTGTCGACGAGCCAGAGACACAGCAAAGGTATCTGCGCACTGCCAAGCGGGACATCGGCGCGCTCTCGCTGCTGATCGACGATCTCTTTGCCATGGCGCAACTGGACGCGGGCGGTCTCCAGCTTGACAAACAGCCCAACTCGCTGGGCGACTTGATTTCGGATACGTTGGAGAGTTTCTCGGCGCAGGCGGAGGCCAGCGGCATCCAGCTTGAAGGGAGCGTCGCGCCCGGTGTGGACCCGGTGTGGATGGATGCGCGACAGACCGAACGGGTGCTCGCCAACCTGGTCAGCAACGCAATTCGCCACACGTCAGAGGGTGGAAGGGTGATGATCACGGCCCAGCCGGTGATGGGTGCGGTCCAAGTGACGGTCAAGGACAGCGGCGAGGGATCCGACCGGAGGACCTGCCCCACGTCTTCGACCAATTCTATCGGGGCGAGAAATCGCGCAGCCGCGCCACCGGCGGTTCGGGGCTGGGTCTGGCGATCGCCAGGGGCATTGTCGAGGCGCACGGCGGTGCGATCAGTGCAGCCAGCGAAGTCGGCAAGGGCACAATCTTCGCCTTCACCCTGCCAAAGACGACGGCAACCGCGGCCCGAGCAAGAAATCCTCTATCACGCCGACAAAATCGGTGAGGCCGCGCACCCTTTCGGCGTAGACACGGCGCTGCGCCCCCAGCAGCAGAGTAGGCACCCGATTCTCTGTATGTTTGCCGTGGCTGCAATCCTCCACGTTGCCATGATCGCTGCTGACCACGATCAGCGTCTCCTCCAAAGTCGCTGCGTCCAGAAGTCCGCCCAGAAACGCATCGAACCTCTCCAGCAGCTTCACCGCTTCGCCCAGCTGTCGGCGGTGGCCGGTCGTGTCGGTGGCCCAATGTTCAAAGAAGACAAAATCATAGGGCTGCGCGATCCGCCAAAGTTCGCGTCCACCCTCTGTTGGCGTGAAGACCGGGACATCGGCATAACCAAGATGGTCGCGCCAGCCCTGGTTGGTAAAGTCGGCAGCCAACGCACGGCCAGCGCGCAGATCATCATAATCGGGCAGCCGTTGGCCGCCCGATTGCGCGGCATAGGGCACGGCGCTCAACAGCCGTTTGCCCCGTTCGACCGCGGCAAAAAAGCTCTGGGATAGGCATTGCAAAAGTAGGGGGCAAGACCGGCCGTGCGCAGCCGTTTGAAGATGCCTGCCTCGTCCAGGATGGCGCGCACGCGGGCATCGGGCCGGGGACCGTAATGTTCGCCCAGGCGAGCCGGCGCGTTGATGCCGGTAAGGATCGCGGTTTGGCCGGTGGCGCTTTGGGGACGCCCGGCGATGCCCAACTTGGCATCGGTGGGAACCAGTTCAGCCTGGTCAGTGGAGAGCCGTCCGGTTGCGGCGACCAGAGGGGAACCCCCCAGCAACGCGGCGAGGGTGGGCAAATCGGCTGCAAGCAGCGGGTTGATCGTGGGGTCGTTTGGCCCCAAGCCGACGCCGTCGAGAAAGAGAAAGAGGACGCGCTTCAAGAGTCACGAAGCTTTTCTTGTGGCTCCGGCCTGCTTCGGGGAGACGTTGTTGCCGGCAGTGGGGCGCCGCAGCATTGACACTTTCCCGCGCGGATCGAATCGGTCAGCAGCGGGCTTTCGCAGACGGGGCAAATTGGGTTTTCCTCGGGCATGGCTACTCTTCTTGGCTTTCAATTTCGGGAACCAACGGAATCACGGTGATCAGCCCCGAATAGCGATCGAAGTCCCTCATATTATGGGTGAGCAATCTGTTCAGGCCATTGGCGTCGTGGATTTGCTTGCCAGCAACGGTGAAGGTTGTCACCAAGTCGAGTAGAAGTTCGGTCACTTGCCGACCGGATTCTGCAATCTGAAACAAGTCAGCAAATGTCCGTACACCTTCTGCAAGGTCAACTATTGGCGCCTTGGTTGTCAACGTGTTGGGGCGTGTCATGGCAGAATGCTTGGGGCATCCCTGCCACCGCAGCAACTGCGCCCGACGATAAGCGACCCACTTCGTAGAGCTTTATCGCCGCTGCCAAACGCAGCTCCTCGCCAGCGTGTCCCGGCGTTGCCTTCAATGCCAAAATGGTTTCGTCCGAAACAGGTATCGTGATCTGATGGTTCATCGTTGCATTCCATCTTGATCCATCGAGATCTGTGCTCGCTTTCTCTCTTCCACAATTCCCACCAACCGTCGCTCCAGTTCATCCAGACCGCTTTCGACCTGACGGTAGCGCACGCCCAGCTTCTCCGCGGCGGCTTTGGCCCGTTCGCTCTCTGCGTGCGCCGGCAATTGCTGAATGTACAGCAGGTCTGTGTAGTTGCCAAAATAGAGCGGCGCAAGCTCCGGGTGCGCCTCCAGACCCAATCCGCGCCAGACCAGTTTGTCGAAGTGGCGAGCCAGAAAGTCGGTCAAATAGAAGGTGCCCGGCTGCTCTTGAGATTGCCGTTGGAACTCATCGCCGGCGTAGAACTCATAGCAGTGGGGACCGGGGATGCGCACCACATGCTCGTAACCAGCCAGCAGTTCGTCCAGCGCGCCGCGGCTGCCGCAGTCTCCATAGCCGACCAGGATCAGGTCGAAGCGCTCGGCCCAGCCATCGAGCTGCTTCTGCACGGCCGGCGCGATCCGCTCTGGCGTGTTGTGCAGTTGCGCCGGAACCGCGGTCAATTCGTATTCCCACTGCTGCCGGTTGGCGATGGCGATCAACTCACGCACGATCGCACCACAGGCGACGATGCCGATCTTCATGGGCGGCTTCTCTTCAACGCGTTCGACCGTTGTCAGCTTTTCCTCAATTGTGGGTCACATCAAGGGTTGGTAGTCGCCGATCCAGCGTACAGTCGGTTCGACGCCG
>JAAUPU010000587.1 GCA_012032975.1 Caldilineaceae bacterium
CGCAGAGCTATGCCAACTTTGTGGGTGCGATGGCCGGTGCGTTCTGCGGCACCTCGTTGAAGGCCATCGAAGTCTGGAACGAGCAAAACCTGCATTACGAGTGGGGTAACCGACCGCTGGACCCCGCCGAGTACATGAACCTGCTACGCCCTGCCTATGCCGCGATCAAAGCAGCTTGTCCTTCCATGTTGGTCATCAGCGGCGCGCCGACGCCAGCCGGTTCAAATCCGCCCTTTGCCATGGACGATTTCCAGTACCTGGAGGGCATGTACCAGAATGGCCTCAAGGACTATGCGGACGGCATCGGCGCGCATCCAAGCGGCTACAACGTGCCGCCGTCGATCGGCTGGGAAACGGCTTGCAGCACCATTCAACAGACCGGTAACAGCTTCAACGGCGCCTGTGATACGCCCCATCATTCCTGGAGTTTCCGCAGCACTATGGAGGGCTATCGCAACATCATGATGGTCTATGGCGACGCGGACAAGCGCATCTGGCCCACCGAGTTTGGCTGGGCGGCCGGCGGCGCATTTGACCCCCGCTATGCCTACGCCAACGACAATTCCCTGGAAGAACAGGCCGCGTGGACAGTCGAAGCCTATCAGATCATGAAGGCCTGGGGATGGGTTGGCCCGGCAATTTTGTGGAACTTGAACTTTCGCGTGGTAGCCGATGGCACGGAGAAGGCGCAATGGGGAATCGTGCGGAACGATTACTCTCCGATGCCAGTCTACAGCGCACTGAAATCGATGCCCAAATAGGGTAGGGAGAAGGTAGGATACGAATATGAAGCCACGCAGATTCACTGGGATGCTACTGGTTGGACTCTTGTCCATGGTCCTGCTAGCCGCCTGTGGCCGCGAATCGGAAGAGGCGACGCCGACGCCGACCAAGACGCCCGCGGTCGAGGCCCAAACTGAGGCCCAGCCAGCAGCGACCGCCACCCCGATCCCCCCAGCCGCACCTGCCCAAGCGGTGGATACACCCGCCTCGCCGCCGGCTGCCGTCAGCGAACCCGCGGCGACTGCCACGTCCGCGCCGCAGACCATCGCCATCATCAACACCGAGCTGCTCAATGTGCGCAACGGGCCTAGCACGAATGATGAAGTGATCAGCACCGTGGCCAGGGGCGAAGAATATGTGGTCATCGGTCGCAGCCAGGATGGTGAATGGATTCAACTTGCCAAAGATGGCCGCGATGTAGGTTGGGTCTCGGCTGAGCTTGTCACGACCGAAACCCGGCAGGCGACCGCCGATGCGGGACAGACCGCCGATGCAGCGGCAGCGCCCAGCGAAAACAGCTCGAACGATAGTGCCGCCGCAGCGCCTGCCCCGGCGCCGGCAGCGCCGACCGGCGTGGCAGCTATGCTCCTGCCTCCATGACCAGCCCAGACTTTGGCGCACAGGCGTTCATCTGGTGGCGCAGCGAGATCGGCGATCGCGACCTCAACCTGATGAGCGACGCCGGCTTCAACTGGGTAAAGCAGACCTTTGCCTGGGAGACCATTGAGGGACGCGGCAAGGGTCAATTCGACTGGTCGCTGGCCGACCGGGTGGTGCAGCATGTCAACGTCAAGAATTTGAAGTTGTTGGCGCGCCTCTCCAGCGATCCCGAGTTGACCGACTTTGGGCTGGTCACCCGCCACAGAATATCGACGCCTTCGCCGACTATGCCTTCAACCTGGCCAGCCGCTACAACTGCACGCCCCAGGCTGTCGGCTGCATCCAGGCCTATCAAATTTGGAACGAACCCAATCTGGGTCGGGAATGGGGCGACGCTCGCCCGAATCCGGCCCAATACGCCGAAATGCTGCAGAAGACCTACGCTGCAATCAAGCGCGGCAATCCGAACGCCATCGTGATCAGCGCAGGCATGGCGCCCACCGGTGACAACAACGACGCGGCTATGGCGGACGATCTCTACTATGACGCGCTTTACCAAGCCATGGGCGGCAGCAGCAACGGCTACTTCGACATGCTCGGCGTCCATGGCGCCGGTTTTGCCGCGCCGCCGGAGACCGACCCCGCTGAAGCCGCGTCCAACCCGGCCTATGGAGGCTACCGTTTCTTCGCCTTCCGCCATGTCGAGGATATCCGCGCGATCATGGAGAAGTACGGCGACACGGGAAAGAAGATCGTGTTGCTGGAGTTTGGCTGGACCTATGACCCGGTCAATGCCAGCTATAAGTGGCACGGCGCCGACGCGGGCATCGACGCCTTTAAGCAGGCCGACTATCTAAAACGCGCCTACCAGTGGGCGGCTGCAAACTGGCAGCCCTGGATCGGCCTGATGAGCCTGTTGACCATGCCCAACCTGGACTGGCTTGACGATGGCAATCCCCAGGACGAAGAGCAGTACTGGTGGGCGATCATGGAGCCGAGCCAGATTGACCAGCTCAACCTGCGACCTGCGTATGTCGAGCTTTGTATCTACTTCCAGGGCACGAAAGGCCTGGCCTGTAAATACAACCCAAACTGATTGCCAGAAACGGCATCGGTACAGCAAAAAAGGGAGGTGGCCCGACCATTGGGCCACCTCCCTTTTTTGTTGCCATCCATGCCGAAAGCGGGGCGTCGAGACGCCTGCCGTCTCGAATTTTCTACCCGTCGCTGGTCAAGCCAAGGAAAAGTTGCAGCATCTCCTCGCCCACAGCCGAGACAAATTCCACCCAGTCGCCCTCTGTGGTCAACGCAGGCACCTCCAGATCGGCCAGCTCGGGTCGCCAGTTGTCGTACGCATAACGTCCACCGAAAAAGGCCATCGCCAGGACCAAAATAAAGAAAAGCCGCGTCACCTGTCGGTTGTTGCTGCGGATCATATTAAAACGCCCCGTCAAAACCATATCCAGAAACAGATTTGCCAAGATGCCTGATTATGATATACTTTTTTCTCAAGGATGCCCAAACAAATGGGTGAGTAGCTCAGCCGGTTAGAGCGCACGGTTCACATCCGTGAGGTCGGGGGTTCGAGCCCCTCCTCGCCCACCAAATATGCAGACGCGAAACGCACTTCCAGTGGAAGTGCGTTTCGCGTTTTGGAGACCAGGAGATCGCGGCACTCTCGTTCCCACTCTACACAACCAACATGGCGTCGCCGAAGCTGAAGAAGCGATAGCCTTCCTCTTTGGCTATTTCATACGTTTCGAGGAGCAGACGCCGGCCGGCGTCCAGATCGTCGGGGTGGGGCTGTCCTACAAACGCGCTGACCAACATGAGCAAGCTGGAGCGGGGCAAGTGAAAGTTGGTGATCAACTTGTCCACGCCGCGAAAGCGATAGCCAGGGCGAATGAAGAGATCCACCGGGCCGGTGAAGGCGGCTGTGCGCTGCCAGGGGCAGGCTGCATCGTCATAGGGATCGACGCCTTGTGCGCCCGTCGCGGCCACTCCAGCGTGCGCACGGTGGTGGTGCCGACCGTCACGATTTGTCCGCCTTGCAATGTCACGTCGTTGATACGCCGCGCGGTCTGCGCTGAAAGCTCGGCCCATTCGGTATGGATCACATGCTCCTCAATACGCGTCGCTTCCACAGGTTTGAAGGTGTCCAGCCCCACATGCAACGTGACCGTGTCAAAGAGCACACCCTGGCCGCGCAATC
>JAAUPU010000588.1 GCA_012032975.1 Caldilineaceae bacterium
CGCCAAGGCCAAAGATGTCTGCCCACTTGTGCGCCATCGCGGCCGCATCCCGCACCACAATGCCCACCTGGACGACCGGTCCGGCATCAATCGTGTTCTGGCTCATCGCGTTGCTCCTCCGTGGGTGCTGGCGCCACTGGATCCAGCCGTGGCCTGATCTGAATGGCGCCGATCTTGCTGGAATTGCGGCCCGTAACGCCTGTGTAAAAGGCGCGAATCCGCTCGAAATCCACTTCGATGTCGCCGCTCGGCAAAAACTCTGGGGCGAAGGTCACCACCTTGCGCGCATAGTCCATGGATCCCATAATGATCGGCACTTGCGCTCGTGAAGCGATGTAGTAAAAGCCTGTCTTCCAATACTCGGTCCTGCCACGCGTGCCTTCGGGGGTGACCCCAATGATGAAGTGGTCGCGCTTGGCGAATTCGGCAGCCACCTGTTCGACGACATTCGCCGCCGCCGACCGATCGACCGGTATGCCGCCTATCGCCCGCATCACCGGTCCCATCGGCCCCCTGAAAAGCGACTCTTTTCCGATCCAATGGGGAAAGGGCAAATCGAAGGCGCGGCTGGCGATAAAGCCGATCACAAAGTCCCAGTTGGAGGTGTGTGGCGCGACGGTGATCACACACTTTCTGGCCGTCAACTGCGCACCTTCAATCCGCCATCCAATGGCGCGAAAGAGCTTCGCCCATCGTTTCTGGCCATCCGTGCGCGGGGCAAACGAGTTCTCGATCACTTGGCGGGGTTGCCTTCGTTATGTTCAGGGTTGCCGGCCGCGACGACCGCGTCCAGGATCTTGCGATAGCCGGTGCAGCGACAGAAGTTGCCCGTCAATGCTTCCTCGGCTTCAGATCGCGTTGGCTGCGGGCGTTCTTCCAGCAGCTTGGCCGCGGCCATCACAAATCCCGGCGTGCAGTAACCACACTGAATGCCGCCGCTCTGCACAAGCGCCGTCTGGATTGGATGCAACTGGGGCGGGTCGCCCAGCCCTTCGATGGTTACCACTTCGCTGCCGCCGGCGCGTTCGGACGGAACAAGACAGGCCATCACCGCCATGCCATCCAGAAAGACGGTGCAAGCGCCACATTCGCCCTCGGCGCAGCCTTCCTTGACGCCGGTAAATCCAGCCAAACGCAGACTGTTGAGCAGCGTCATGGCCGGTGCGAGCAACACATCCGCGCCGTTTACTGTGGCGGGCAGAGCGCCGCTGCGATGGCCGCGCACCGGCCACTGACCCCTGGTGTCTCCCCGCAAGGTCACCGGTTGACGCGGCCAGCCTGCCCGCTCGCGTCCATCGCGGAGCAAGCCCAATGACCGGGCGACCAGCATCTCGACCATGGCCCGCCGATACTTCGCTCGACCCGCGCACATCATCGATGGGCGAGGCGGCACTTTGCGCCAGCTTTGCCGTTGCCCGGATGTTTTCGTCAGTCAATGGTTTGCCAACCAATTGCGCTTCGGCGGCAGTCGCACGCACCACGGTTGGCGCAACCGCTCCCAGCGCAATCGCCGCCGTTTCAACCGGCGTTTCGCGTTCACCGTTGGTTCGACCAATGATGACGGCGACATTGATCACGCTGATGGCCTGGGCGCGGCGCAGGCCCAACTTGATAAAACTGCCGCGTTGACTGGCGCCGAGCGGCGCAAATGAGATGTGCGTCACGATCTCGTCGGACGCCAGGTCGACGGTGCGAAAGCCGGTGATGAATCGCTGCAATGGAAGTGTTCGCACGCCGCGCGCCAAGCTCTGGACGGTCACCGCCGCGCCCAGCGCCAGCAGGGGTGCGATGGTGTCGTTGGCCGGGCTGGCAGTGATCAGGTTGCCGGCAACGGTGGCCCGGTTGCGAATCTGTGGCGCGCCGACTTCCCAGCACGCGCGGGCCAGGGGAAACGCTTTTCCTACGATGAGCGGGCTGGCCGCACACTGGTTGTGGGTGACGAGCGCGCCGAGGCGAATCTGGCCGTTGATCTGCTCTATCTGGCCAAGGCCGGGAACCCGGGTCAGGTCGATGAGCGCCGGCGGCTGACCGTCCGCTGTGCGCCGCTGCCCGCGGTCAAGTTCGACGAGCAGGTCAGTCCCGCCGGCAACCACACGCGCCCGGTCGCCCCATTCCGCCTTGAACGCAAGCGCCTCGTGCAGTGTTGTCGGTGCGAGATAATCGCTATAGCTCACGGACGACGCTCCAGCGCAGCGTGCGGATGGGTGCGGCTTGCAACGCAGCGTGGTATTCGCGCTCATGGGCGAATTGCTGTTGGGATAGCAGGCGTCCGTGGATATTGACTGCAAATGCTGCAACGTCAAAGGGCCAGGGGGAGAAGGTGACGGCATCGCCCTCGATGCGCATCTTGATGGCCACGGTTGCACCGGACGAGTCGATCGGGCAATCCGCAAAGGTGCGGCTCTCGGCCCACGGAATGACCACCTGCAAGCTGGCCGAATCGCCAAATTGAAGGATGCGCGTGTTGGCGACCACAGCGGCATCGCCAAACGCTGCGCTCATTTCTGGATCCCCGGCAAATTGTTGGCGCATGTCGGTCAGAAGTTGCTGTTGGCGAGCCACGAAGGCAACAGTCGAACTGCTGCTATCTTCGCCATAGAGCAAGGAGGCATGGCGGCCAACCAAGACTGCCATGTAGGGATGTTGGGCGTAGGCGTGGTCCACCCCTCGTTGCCAGAGTGCGATCTTTTCAACACCATCTGGCCCGTGCAGAAAGTCCATGGGGGAGCCATCGTCGTTCAGCGCGGGATGTTGCTCCCATTGGGTCCAGCCGTTGTCGTGCTGGGCAATGGCCGCCAGGACAATTGAGTTGGGTTCGGGTCGGGCAAAGTCGCGGTTCCCCCAATGGCGGCAAAAATCGTGGGCCATCAGTGCGTGGCTGGTCTGATGGATGCAGAGCAGCTTGCCACCCGGCAGCTTGCGCACGATCATGGACGACTCTTGAGGCGCCAACCCAACAGCGCGGCCGTGCTGCCGCCGAGGAAAATGCTGAGGCTGCTCTGCCAGCGCGGCAGACGCAGCAAGCGGCCAAGGATCATCTGGGTGAAGAGCAGGCCCATGCCGGCCAACATGCCTGGGATGGGGATTGGGGAGCCGACGCCCGGTGTGTTAAACGCATCTTCCTGCATCTTGTCGATCTGTTCTTCGATCTGTCGCCGCGCCTGGTTCGTAAAAAAGAAGGTACTGGCTGTGACGATGAGGAAGTGGATAAGAAATTTTCGCATTAGGTTTGCACCATTGTTCGTGTGATCTGCTGGAGGTGGGTCACATCGTGGCCGCTGGCCTAGAGCAGGGCGTCGGTCATGGTGAAGTGGCCAAGGATGGCGCGGGACTGTTGCATCATCTGGATGTGACGACTGCGAATGCGGTCGATCTGCGAGGATGCGGTCTCCACGCTAGAAGCCTTCGGCAAAAGTGTCGATCATCAGCTTCACATCGCCGAGCGGATAAAGAACGGGACAGGTAGCGCCGCTGGCCATATATTCACGTACTTTGGCCTTGACTTCGGTGGGTGTCCCGCTGGCAGTGATACGCATCACCAGTTCGTCGGGGACAAGCGGCATGGCTCGGCGCACCTGTTCGTGGGTGGCTGGC
>JAAUPU010000589.1 GCA_012032975.1 Caldilineaceae bacterium
TTTGGCGGCCTGACGGGCGGCATGGCCCCAGGCTGGTCACTTTCTGCACCAGTTCCATATCGGTACTTAACTGCTCGTCGACCAGTTCTGGCTTTACGTTAGGCCAGCGACTCAAGTGGACGCTGTCGGGCTGATTGGCCGTGCCGTTGCTGGCTTGCACCACCAGCGTTTGGTAGATCTCCTCGGCCACAAAAGGGCGTCGAGGGTGCCAACAACTTTGCCACCGTGACCAGCACCTCATAGAGTGTATTGAGCGCGGCGGCGTCACCATCCCAGAAGCGGCGGCGGCTCAGCCGCACATACCAGTTGCTCAGGTTGTCGACGAAGTCGGCGACGGGACGGGTTGCGCCCAGCACATCGTAATTCTCCATCGATTCGGTCACATCGCGCACCAGCCGGTTCAGTTCAGAAAGCACCCAGCGGTCCAGCAGATTGCCGGGCTGATTCGCGGTTGGCTCCGCGTCCAGGTCCCAGTCGCTGAGGTTCGCATAGGTCACGAAGAAGCTGTAGGTGTTCCAGAGCGTGTTCATGAACTTGCGCACAGTCTCGCCCACCAGGTTGACGCTGAAGCGCCGGCTGTTGCCGGGAGGGCTGGCGGTGTACATGTTCCAGCGTGTGGCGTCGGCGCCGTGGGCGTTGAAGACCTCCCAGGGGTCGACCACGTTGCCGCGCGACTTGCTCATCTTGCTCCCATCCTCGGCCAAGATGTGGCCCAGCGAGATCACATGCTGGAAGGCTGGCCGGTTGAAGAGCAGCGTGCTGACCGCGTGCAGCGTGTAGAACCAGCCGCGCGTCTGGTCGATGGCCTCGCAGATGAAGTCGGCCTGTTGCTGACGTTCCCATACTTCCTGGTTGGCAAATGGATAGTGCCATTGCGCCAGGGGCATCGAACCGCTGTCGAACCAGCAATCGGCCACTTCGGTAATGCGGCGCATGACACCGCCATCGGGAGCATCCCAGGTCAGCTCATCCACATAGGGGCGATGCATATCCAGGTCATCCAGCTTGCGACCGACGCGCTCCTCCAGTTCCGCCACGCTTCCGATGCACTCCGTGTAGCTGCTTCCCGGTGTATCGCTTTGCCAGATGGGCAACGGCGTGCCCCAGAAGCGGTCGCGGCCCAGCGCCCAGTCCACGTTGTTTTCCAGCCACTTGCCAAATCGTCCATCCTTGATATGACCTGGATACCAGTTGATTTGCTGATTGAGCTCGACCAGCTCATCACGGTATTCGCTTGTGCGGATGTACCAGGTCTCCTTGGCATAGTAGAGCAGCGGCGAGTCGCAGCGCCAGCAGAAAGGGTAGGTATGTTCATAGTGGCCAGCGCGATAGATCAGTCCGCGACTCGTCAATTCGGCCTGAATGTCCGGGTCCGCGGTCTTGACAAAAACATTGGCCCACGGCGTTACCTCCGGCTTGAAGGCGCCGTCGGGCTGGATCGTCTGGATCAGCGGCAGGCCATTGACGCGGCCCGCTTCCATGTCCTCGGCGCCGAACGCCGGCGCGATGTGGACGATGCCCGTGCCCTCGTCGGTGCTGACAAAGTCGCCACTCACTACATAGGCATAGTCGCCTTCCACCGGGAAGAAGCGATAGAGCGGCTCGTAGTGGCGGCCCAACAGGTCGGCGCCCTTGAGCGATTCGAGCACCTCGTAGCCAGGGGTCAGCACACTCTCCGCCAGCTCGCGCGCCAGATAGAGCGTGTCGCCACCGATGTCGCGCACCTTCACGTAGTCGATCCCCTTGCCCACTGCCAGCGCGACGTTGCCGGGCAGGGTCCACGGCGTGGTGGTCCAGGCCAGCAGATACGCGCCCTCCTCATCGAGCAGCGTAAACTTTACATAGACCGAGGGATCGACGGTGCCTTCCTTGTAGCCCTGGGATAGCTCGTGGCTGCTCAACGGCGTGCCGCAGCGTGGGCAATAGGGCACGACCTTGTGGCCCTGGAAGAGCAGGTTCTTCTCCCACAGTTGCTTCATGATCCACCAGAGCGACTCGACATATTCGTTGTGGAAGGTGACATAGGCCGTCTCCAGATCCACCCAGAAGGCCATGCGCTCGGTCAGTTTTTCCCAGTCGCGAATATATTCCATGGCCGATTCGCGGCAGAGCCGGTTGAATTCGGCGATGCCGAATTCTTCGATCTGCGGTTTGCCGCTCAACCCGAGCTGCTTCTCGACCTGGATTTCAACCGGCAGCCCGTGGGTGTCCCAGCCGCCGCGACGCTGGACGTAGTAGCCCTGCATGGTCTTGTAGCGAGGGAAGAGATCCTTGAATGCCCGCGACAGCACATGGTGAATGCCGGGCTTGCCGTTGGCAGTCGGCGGACCTTCGAAGAAGACATACTCGGGGCCGCCCGCCCGCTCGCTCATGCTGCGCTGAAATACATCGCGGTCCCGCCAGACATCCAGGATCTGTTCTTCAAGCTCTGGAAAATTGACGGACGCCTTCACTTCTTCAAACGTGGTTTTTGGCATGATTCTCTATCCTTGAACTCTTGTTATTCCCAATGGATTTTGGCCAGTCGAGAAGGTATCGTCCAGCCCCAGCCCAACTTGTAGAGCTTGCGTTCGACCCAGTGCGGATAGCTGCTGGTCGGCCAATCTTCGGGTCTGCGCACCAGGCGGTGATGAACAGGATTGAAATGGACAAAGTCCAGACATGTGGCAAAGCTATCGACATCCGCAGCGATCTGGCTCCTGAACCCCGGCTGCCAGATCGCCATCTTGCCCGGAATGCCCATCATCTGCTGGTAATCGTCCGTGAAGCCCTCCAGGATGGCCTCGACGATCTGACCCAACGTATGGGCCTTTGGCGTCAGCAGCAAGTGAAGATGATCTGGCAGGATGACGTATCCCCATGTCCAAAATGGATGCCGATGCTTGACCTGGTTCAGCACATTGCGCAGCAAGTGAACGGTTGTCGCCTCTCGCAAGATCGGCTCACGTCCCACCACCCAGCAAGTGACCAGATGACTCTCTCCTGAAAAAAGCGGGCATAGTCGGCGTCCATGCTGTGGCATGCCCTCTAGGGCAGCTCAATATAGATGCGCTTGTTGATCTTGCCCTTGCTCTTGTAATCGACCACCCTGATCTCGCCCACTTCGCTCGTGTTGGCGACATGGGTGCCGCCATCCGCCTGCAAATCCAGCCCGACGATCTCCACGGTGCGCACCTCGCGAATGCCTTCTGGCAGCAGATTGATCTTGGTGCGGATCAGGTCCGGGATCGCAAACGCTTCCTCGCGCGGCAGGATCTGGGTGCGTATCGCACGTTCTGCTGCGACCTCCGCATTGCAGCGCGCTTCGATCTCCGAGATCAGGTCGCGGCTCAAGCTCTCGAACTCGAAATCCATGCGGCTTGTGCCTGGGTCCATGTTGCCGCCGGTGACGCTGGCTCCGTAATCTCGCCAGACTACGCCGCATAAAATGTGCATCGCGCTGTGGGTGCGCATCAGCTTGTAGCGACGCTCCCAGTCCAGCTCGCCCAACACAGCGGCGCCGGAGGAAATCGACGGTTGGCCGCCGTCGGTGGAGAGCGTATGTCCCAGATTTTTTCCTCCTTCTTTTTTGACGCCTGTTACCTCATGTCGAAT
>JAAUPU010000590.1 GCA_012032975.1 Caldilineaceae bacterium
TCGTGGTTGCGCTCCGCACGCCCCACCCGTTGCGCATGGTCAAAGATGTGCGCCATGTCGTGGGGGCGCCTCTGATCGTGGTGACAGAAGGTTGCAGCGAAGATGCCCACCTGGAATTGCTGGACGCCGGCGCAGACTGGGTCATCGAGCGGCCCTACAGCGTGCGCCTCTTTATCGGCTATGCGCGGGTGCTCATGCGTCGCGCCGATATCGTGGCGCGCGAAAGCCTGCCCTCCCTCACCTATGATGTAGTGCGGCTGGATCCTAGCACGCGCAGTGTGCGCGTGGGCTTGGGTCCACCCCAGCGGCTGAGCCAACTCGAATTCCGGTTGCTGCACAGCCTCATGCTACACGAAGGCCAGGTACTGCCGACGGAGACCATCGTCGAGCATGTTTGGGGCTATACGGGCGAAGGCGACCGCAGCCTGGTGCGTGGGCTGATCAACCGGCTGCGCGCCAAGATCGAACCCAATCCCAACAGTCCACGTTACATTCGCACCGTCGCCCGCGTCGGCTATGCCTTCGGTATGGCCGAAGAATGAAGCTCGCCTCACTTGTGTACAAATTGTCTCGGCATTTCCTCCCCAAAAACGCTAAGTTGAGACAATTTTCAGCACACGTCTGATACATCCCAGGGCTACCATAGGTAGTTGCCGACAGGCAAACGCCAACATAGAGTGGTTTCAACCAGGAGCAAGAAATGACCGCAGTGGTATGTCTGGATTGTCAGCGTTCCATTCAACTGATGGGCAATCCAGAAGAGGGCGACGCCGTCACGTGTCCAAATTGTCAAGCCGAATTCGAGCTGGTCTCGCTGGAACCCCCCACCATCGAGTGGCTCTATGAAGGGTACGACAGCACGTGGGGTGATGAAAACTGGGACGACGACGACTTGGATGAAAGCGACGACGATGACTCATCGGATGACGATGATGACGACTGGTCGTGGATGATCGCCAAGCAGCGTCGGCTCCAGGAGCATGCCGACAGCCGGCGCCGCTCTCAGCCAACGACGTACTACGAATAGACCCTGGCAAATCTCGCGCCGCCTGCTGAGTTGTCAGCAGCGCCGAGCCCCTGCTGGACCGTCGAACCACTAGCCTTCAAAAAGAACACCCGGCGCCGATTGGCTCGCCGGGTTTTTCGCGTGGAGACAACGTTCTCGAAGGCAGCAAGCGAAGACCGCAGAATGGGGGAGTCTGCGGTTCGGATTACCCTCGTAATGACCCTTACTCCGGCGTCTAGCCAGCCCGGCAGGCGTCGACTACCTTTCTGAGCAAACCGTCATCGTTCTCAGCCTGATCCTGCCAGAGGCCGGGACTTTGCGCAACCACCAGATCCAGGCTGGGGCAGACCCAGATATGCTGGCTTCCCGCGCCGGATGCGGCAAATGAATCGCGGGGCAAGCTCGGCCAGAGCTGGGCGTGGTCGTTGGTCCAGAAGCCATAGCCATATTTCCACTGTTCGGGTGAACAATGGGCGCGGATGGCCGGTGCGGTCTGGGTTGCCTCGCGCAGCCACGCCTCCGGCACGACCTGATCTCCTTCCCATCGCCCCCAATTGCGCCAGAGCCAACCCAGCCGCGCCATGTCCAACGCAGTGCTTTGCACACCGTCGTAGTAGCCGAAAACCGCCAAGCGCGCGTGTGGTTGCAGGTCGAAGTTTGCGGAATGGTATGCCCACTGCACCCCGATTGGCGCACCCAGCCTGCTCTCGATCAGCGGTTGCAGGCCCGGGGAACCCTCCGGGTCATCCACGCTGTACAATCCATGCAGCTTGGCCATCGCATGGGTGAGAATGTTCATGCCGTAGGTCTGATAATTGAAGACTTCGCCCGGCTCTTCGCCCGGTTTCATATAGCCGCTGGTATTGGAGATCAGTTGACGAAAAGTGATCTCGCGATTGGCCTCGAAGGCGTAGCGCCCCGCCTTCGGACCAAAGCCCTCGGGCACATCCATCATCTCTGGATAGAAATCGGCAACGCGAGCATCCGCCGACGGAATAGTCCCCTCGTGAATCAGAATGCCGAGGATGCACGAAAAGATGGACTTGGCCGCGGAGGCCAGTCGAAGTCGATCATCGGGCGCAACGTTGTGATTCCACTCGAAGACAACGCCGCCGCGACGCACAACGACGACCCGGCAGGGCGAATCCGCGCCTGCACGTGCACGTAGCCAACTCAACAACCCATCAATCTGGGTCGGGTCCATGTCAGCCGCATCAGGGTCGATTCGCGCCCAGTCCTTCCCTGGGAATGTCGCCATGCTAAATCCCCTGTGCCAACTTGCGAATCCGGCCCACACCGGTGCGCAACGCATTGGCATAGACGCTGAAGTCGCTGCCATAGGAGATGACATCAAAGCCGGCGGCGATCCATTCTTCGGCCTGCTCCAGGCTGCGCGGCTGGACGCCCGCGCTCAGCCCGTAGCGGTGGGCAACCGAGACCACGCGTTGCAACGCCTCAAGAAAACGCGGGTCATCGAACTGTCCAGGAATCCCCATGGAATGGGTCAGGTCGAAGTGACCTACCCAAAGCACGTCCACGCCGGGCACGCTGGCGATCTCCTCAATGTTCGCCAAACCCTCCACGCTCTCGATCTGACAGATGATGGTGGTGTTGTCATTGGCGTAGTCCATGAACTGGCGGGGATTGACCGATCGAAAATCGGTCGCGCTGCCGCCCAGGGCGACGCCTCGGTCGCCCATCGGTGCGTACTTGGCGGCGGCAACGACCTCTGCCGCCTGCGCCCGGGTGCGCACATCGGGAACCATAATGCCAAGCATCCCAAGGTCGAGGGTGCGGGCGATGAAATGGTATTGAAGCTGGGGGATGCGCACGAAAGGCGCAATCTCGGTCGCCTTGAACCAGGCGGACAGCGAGGCTAGATCGTCTGTCGTGAAGCGGGAGTGCTCCATATCGATGATGACAAAATCGACGTCGGCGCTTTCCAGTAGCTTGGCCATATTGGGCGTGCCAAACTCCATGATCATGTGGCCAATGGGCATCTGACCAGCTACACGCTTGGCCTTGAATCGGTTGGGCTTCATCGTCTTCTCACTTTGTCTGCGCTGAGTTGATGGGTGCGAAAGTCATGATCCAGGAGCCGCCGATTGCCAGCGCTTCTGTAACGCCCGCAACTTGGTGCGCACGCCCGGACTGGCCACAGCGTCGCGATTGACCACATAGTTTGGCGCTTCGCCGCGCAGCACCGCGAGCGCGCTGAGGCAGGTGTCCGCGCTGTTGAGTTCGTAGAGTTCGTCGGTCCAGGCAAGGGCGTGAGGCGCGAGGATCACATTGTCCAGACGGGTCAGCGGGTGGTTCTCTGCCAGCGGCTCGGTTTCGAACACGTCCAGACCGGCGCCGGCGATCTGCCCGGTCTCCAGGGAACGGACCAAAGCATCCTGATCGACGATAGGGCCGCGGGCTGTGTTGATGAGATAGGCGGTCGGCTTCATGCGCGCCAGCAAGGCGGCGTTCGACCATGCCGCTCGTCTCATCGCTGAGCAGACAATTGACGGCCACGAAGTCCGCCTCGGCAAAGAGGGTCGGCAGGTCGACCAGCTCGACGCCCAAAGATGCGGCGCGAGCTG
>JAAUPU010000028.1 GCA_012032975.1 Caldilineaceae bacterium
GTCAAAGCCTGCCCCATGCACCGAATAGACCACGAGTGCGCCCAGGGTCTGGCTCCGATAGAACAATGGAAATGCGGCGACGCTGCTGCTATCCAGATCGGGTAGCAGTGGGTGGGCCAGATACCTCGGGTCTTGATTCGCACGGTGAATGACGACCGCTCTTCGCTTGGAAATCGCCCAGCCTGCGACGCCCCTGTCGAGCGGGATCGCAGTAGGCGCCACGCCACGATCGGCCCCCAAGCCGGCGCTGGCGCGAAGTTCATAACTTGGCTGATGGAGATTGCAGAGCATTAGCTCGCTACGGTCTGCACTTGAGATCAGCAGAACGCTCTCGGCAATGCGCGTCAACACCGCCGTGAGATCCAGGTCGCTGATGATTGACTGGCTGACCTGGCTCACGCTTTCGAGGTGTTGCACCCGACTGCGCTCCTGGCTGAAGAGCCAGGCATTTTCCAACGCAACCGCGATCAGCTGGCCCATGGTCATGAGCAGGTCCACATCACTGGATGTGAAGCCCGACTCATCGCGCTTGTTTACGACCTCCAACACGCCAACAATCCGGCTGTTGACCTTGAGGGGCACACAGACAATGCTTCTGACAGAAAGGCCCGTCCCGTCTCGTCGCCAAGCCTGCTCTGCATCGCCTGCCACGGGCTTGTTGACAAAAAGCGCTTCTCCATCGCTCGCTACCTGGCCGGCAATGCCTTCTCCCAGAGGCGCTCGCTGCTCGGCAACCGGTTGATCGCCGAGCGAACGGTCGGCGACTAACCGGTCGGCGTCACTTTTCGCAACGACCGACGGGTCGTATCCTTCTTTGGCCGCCATGAAGACCAATTGCTGCCGATCAGAATCGACACGATAAAGAGCGGCAGCCTCGGCATTGAGTACTGAGGTGGCCAGTTGGGTCGCCTGGTCTAGAACGGTGTGCATATTGAGGCTACCGCTGATGGTTTGGCCGATCTGATAGATCAGGTTGGCTCGTTCAAGTTGACGGTCGGCCAGGTGCATCTTTTCGGCGCGCAGACCGTTGCCGACGAAGCTTCGTGCCATCTGCCCAAAAAGTGCTTCGTCAGAAGACGACAATTGCATCCCATCGCTAAAAACAACGCTGAGCGTACCCTGCGTTCTCTGGTCGGCAAAGATGTGAGCATGCAGGATTCTACAGCCATCAACAAGCTGGGGACTCTTTTCGATCTGACGAACGCGATTGGCATCAGCCTCGGTCGCCATAGCCTGGCGGCTCTCTTGCCACGCATCAAGGTAAGCTGCCGTCACGACCGAAAATCTGCCGAATGTGCAGCCAGCCTCGCGCAAGCCGGCAGGGATTTCATAAAGGTGCAGCCGCAGCGCACTGGCCTGGAGTCCCTGACAGAACAGCGCCAAGCCTTGACGCCAGTATTCAGCCGGGGTTTGCTCGTCGATATAGTCGTTTAGCTGACATAGACCCTTGAGAATTGCGGTGCTGTCCAGGAGAGGGATGATTGGTTCGTCCACAGATGTTGCTTCAACTTTCGCAGCCAGGGGCAGCGTCTCCATCGTACACAGATAAGATCGCAGGAAGGATCAACCTCCAGTCATAATAGCCAAAGCCGTGAAGGTAGGCAACATGAGGGAGTCTCGATATTTGGACAACTGCAGACGCGCCCATCGTCCCGGCCTCGAATAGTTGGGCAAGAAGCAGCCGATTCACGACGTTCAGCGATCGGTGAAGGCGCAGCCTGTCGGTCGTATCCGTTGCCAAAGGTAGGGCCGGAAGTTGCCGTTCTTGACTGTCCCGGCAAGCGAGATGTGGGGTCACAATCCCGGCCTGTGGTACGATTTGGGTGCATTCCGTTCTACCCATATTTTATTCGCGATCGCCCTACCCTCTTGACGAAAGTATTCCATCATCATGGCGAACAGCCGATTCCGCGCCATTCTGTTGCAGCGATGTCCGGTCTGTTTAGATGGGAGAGTCTTTCGTTCTCTCTTGGGTACTCACAAGAGTTGCCCGAGCTGTGGCATTCGGTTCGAGCGGGAAACCGGCTATTTTTTGACCGCGATGTTCTTCGCCTACGCAATTGGCTTCGTTTTGATTGCACCGACCGCGCTCTATTTGTACCTGCGCGAGGTCTCTGTCAACTGGTTTCTGGCTATCATCAGCGGCGCACTGATCCTCCTCTGGCCCTTCATCTTCCGCTACTCGCGCATCCTTTGGCTCCACGCCGACCAATTGATGGATCCACGGTCAGAACCTCCATTCGGGTTGCCTCTAGACCAACCGCCACCGGACCGATAGCTTTGCACCGGGGCGACGGCCTTACCGCCGTCGGTCGACCCGGCCCTTTACCCACCCAGTCTTTACAATATGATGAAGGACATCGGGCGTGTGGATCTATTTTCTACAAGCAATGGCGCTGGTTGGGCAGATGGGCTGACCATGAGATGCGGCTTTGTTCCTGGGGGTCGCTGAACATCGTTAGCCGGATTGACAGCCAATACGCCGTGTGCTAGGATTTCGTCAGTGTCCGCGCAGCCAGGGCACCTTCTTCAAGTCCCCACCCTCTCCGCTTCCATCAGGTTCGTCAAGTGAACAAGGTCAAACTATGAAAATTACTACCATCGACACATTCTTGGTCAACCTTGGCCATCGCAACATCCCCTACGTCCGCGTAAACACCGACGAGGGGATCCACGGCATTGGCGAGGCATATTCGTGTGGACCGGACAAAGCCACCGTCGAGGTGATTCGCGACTTTGCCGAGTGGCTGACAGGCCGCGATCCGCGTGACATCGAAGGGCTTTGGCATCTGATGTATGCCGGGTCCAGATTCCCCGGCGGGCCGTGGTCAACGCCGCGATCAGCGGGATCGAGCATGCGCTTTGGGACATTGCGGGCAAGGCTGCCGGGCTGCCGGTCTATCGACTCTTGGGCGGAAAGTGTCGCAACAAGATTCGAGTCTACCAGTCTCCACGCGGCAACAGCCCGGAAGAATTGGCGGAGAACGCACTCGCCCTCATCGAGAAGTATGGCTATACCGCCATCAAAATGGGTCCGCTGCCAGGTGGATGGGAGAAGATGTCGTGGAATAGAGCGCTGCGCGAGACAGAGCGACGGGTCGCCGCGGTCCGGGATGCGGTCGGCGACGACATCGACATTGGTCTCGATCCCCATGCGCGCATCTTTGAACCGGGGCGTGCGCTCGAGTTATGTCGGGCCGTGGAAGCCTATCGCCCCTTCTTTGTGGAAGAGGTGCTGCGACCGGAAAACTACGATGTAATGGCCAAGGTTAGCCAGCAATGCAATGTGCCGCTGGCCACCGGCGAGATGCTCTACACCCGCCACGAATTCCGCGATCTGATCAAGTTGCAGGCCGTGGACATCATCCAGCCCGACATCTGTCTCACCGGCGGCATTTGGGAGATGAAAAAGATCGCGGCCATGGCCGAAGCCAGCTATATGAGCGTGGCCCCGCACAATCCGTGCGGACCGGTTGCCACCGCGGTCAACGTCCACTTTGCGGCCAGCACCCAGAATTTTCTGATCCTGGAATATCACGCGGATGACGAATCACCGCGGCGAGATATTGTGGACGAGCCGATGAAACTGGTGGACGGTTACCTCGAACTGCCCGAGCGACCTGGTCTGGGATTGGATCTCAATTTCGAGGGGCTGGGCGCATTCCCATTTCGTAGTTGGCATCGTCCCTTTCCCTGGCGCGAGGATGGTTCTCTGGGCTATCAATAGTCGACCAATATGGGTTGTTTCTGATCGGGCCGGGCTGGCCAATCCAGCCGCACCCGGCTTTTGAGTGTACGGTACAAGTCCCTGCAACAGACCGGAAAGCGTGAGAAAGCCTCCGCTTTTGTGGCCCGAGCGGGGACTTGCCGCGCACAATGCTGGTGATTGCTCGACGTCACATCCTTACGAGGTTTGACACCATCTACCATCAATGCTAGTATTGTGACCGCTCTGAATCCACACTGCCATCGAGAATATTTCCACGTAGTTATTGACTCCGCATACGAGTTTATCGTATTGCTAAAAACATAGGTCGGCGTTTATCAGAGTTACATGCTTTGGTGTACGTCCTTGAGCAGATTGCAGGAATTCTTTGCATCTGAGGCGTATGGCTGCACCGGGCAGTTGTTCACTGCAAATATTGTTGGCACGCACACAGGAAAAAGACCAGGATTTGGTCGGAGGTTTGAATGGCTGCGACCGCTGATGCGCAACAGATGACCTACGAAGGGCCTAAGGTCGGCTTTTTCGCGAGGTTGGCCGGCGCGAAGTCAAAGATCGAAGCCAACGAGGCCAAATGGGGATATATTTTCCTGTTACCCTGGCTCATCGGTCTGATCGTCTTCTGGATCGGACCCATCCTGGCTTCGGCCTATTTTAGCGTCCTGGAATACGATGTTCTGTCACCGTCAAAGTTTGTCGGTCTGGAGAACTATATTCGGGCGTTTACTGCGGACAAGCAGTTTTGGCCCTCGCTTGTGCGCACCTTTTACTTTTCCATCATCGTCGTGCCTGTCGGTCTTGTAGGGTCGCTGGGGCTTGCGATGTTGCTGAACCGGGGCATGAAAGGGACGAATATCTTTCGCACCTTTTTCTTCTTGCCGCATCTGACACCTGCGGTCGCCTTGGCTGTTCTCTGGATCTGGCTCTTTCACCCTTCAGTTGGTCCGATCAATCTGGCCCTGGAATTTATTGGCATCGACGGTCCCGGTTGGTTGACATCAAAACAGTGGGCATTGCCTGCGTTGATGATCATCAGCCTGTGGGCAGGAATAGGCGGCAACACGATGCTCATCTTCCTGGCCGGGTTGCAGGGCGTCCCGCAAGAATTGCTCGAAGCAGCAGAGATCGACGGGGCCAGTCCGTGGGCAAAGTTTCGCAATGTGACGCTGCCGATGATTTCTCCCACCATGTTGTTCAACCTGATCCTCGGCATCATTGCGGCGCTCAAGGTGTTTACCCTCGCCTTTGTCGCCACCAATGGCGGTCCTTCCTATTCGACCTGGTTCTATGCGCTCCATATCTACAACCAGGCATTTGCCTACTACCGGATGGGATATGGCGCTGCACTCGCCTGGATATTCGTGATTATCCTGCTTGCGCTGACCTATCTTCAGTTGACCTTGTCAAAACGTTGGGTCTATTACGCAGGAGATTGACAGATGGCCACACAGACGAACGTTTTGACAGAGGTAACCCGCAAAGGTCCGGCCACGGGTGGTCGAAAGTATAAAATCGGAACTGGCTCCGTCTTGGCATATATCCTCATGTCAGTGCTCGGACTGCTCTTTCTGTTTCCTTTCTTTTGGACTGTGATGAGTTCGCTCAAGACTGTGCAGGAATTGTACACATTCCCGCCTACCTGGATTCCTGAGAGTCTCCAGTGGAGCAACTACGTCAAGGTGATTCAGAGCGTGCCCTTTATGCTCTGGGCCTACAACAGCGTATTTGTGGTCATCCTCTATACCGCTGGCACCGTCCTTTCAGCCTCGCTGGTGGCCTACTCCTTCGCACGCTTTCGGTATCGGGGACGCGATTTCATCTTCCTGCTGACGCTGGGCACCTGATGTTGCCTGCTCAGGTAACGCTGATCCCCCAATTTGTGCTCTTTCACTGGCTCGGCTGGATCAATACGCTCTATCCCCTGTGGCTGCCAACCTGGTTCGGGGGCGGCGCATTTGCCATCTTCCTGCTGCGCCAGTTTATCCTGACGTTGCCCAAGGAGTTGGACGAGGCAGCGTTGATCGATGGCGCCAGCTACTTCCGCATCTTCTGGCAGATCTTGCTCCCACTTTGCAAGCCGGTGTTGGCCACGATTGCGGTCATTTCGTTTATCGCCAGTTGGAATGACTTTGTCAACCCATTGATTTATCTGCAGTTGCCCGAAAAGTTTACACTGGCAGTTGGCCTAAACTACTTCAAGAATCTGCCCGAAGTGGGCGGTGAACCCACGCAGCATCTCTTGATGGCCGCCTCCGTGATGGTCATTCTGCCCGTTATCCTGCTCTTCTTTGCCACGCAGCGCTATTTCGTGCAGGGGATCGCCTTGACAGGTATCAAGGGATAAGTCGCTCCCTTACAGTGCCCTTTGCTCCTTATCCTTTCAACTAAATTCTGTTTTTCTATTCCAGGAGGAATGTAATGCAAAACAACCGTATGAGTCGCCGAAGTTTGCTCAAGTGGATGGGCGTCAGCTCGGCAGCTGTTGCGCTGGCCGCGTGTGCACCAGCCGCAGCACCGGACACCGCCGCAACCAGCAGCGAAGGCGCAGCGCCAAGCGTTGGCGCCATTGACATGAGCGTGGCAACCTTCGCCGCAGAGCTGCACGACTGGCAGCGTGAATTCTCCAAACGCTGGGCAGAAGAAAACCCAGACGTGAACCTCAGCATTGAGGAGATCGTCTACAACGAAATGGCCAAACTTCAGTTGGCCCGCTCTGCCTCTGGCACCTTGTGGGATCTCACCTTCAGCGGCATCAAGTGGTTCCCCTTCTCCGCATCCAAGGAGATGTTCCTGCCCCTGGATGACTGGTTGGCAAGCCGCGACGACGCCAATCTGGACGATTTCTTCGAGACTGCCATTGCCGGCGGCGCTCTGGATGGCACCCTGTATGGCCTCCCCTACGAGATTCACCCAGGCAATCCGGCATTGATCGCCTTCAATGTCGACTACCTGGAAGAAAAGGGTCTGCCGCTGCCCACCGACGACTGGGATGTATTCCAGTATGCGGACCTGGCCGCGCAGGCTACCGACGCTGAAAACAACATCTTTGGCACCAACTACCTGCCAGGCAATTACTACGACTTCCAGTCCCTTTCCCGTGCTTATGGCACCGACCTGTTTGATGCTGAGCGCAAACAGTTCTTGTTCAACACGGACGAGACCAACCGCGAGGCCGCCCAGTGGATTGTCGACCTGCGCACGAAACTTGGCGCAGCGCCAATGCGCGACGAGACTGAAGGGCTGCAATTTGCGTCTGGCACGTTGGCGACGCAAGTCACCGGTTCGTACAGCGTCAATGGTTTTGCCACAGCCATCGGCGATAGCTTCAACCACGACTGGGCGCTTTTCCCCAAGGGTCCGAATGGCGACCGCGGCTATACTGCCTTTACCTCGAACTACTCTTGTTCTTCCCAGTCTGTTGACCCAGAGAAGGCCGTTGACCTTCTGCTCTACCTCACCTCCACTGAGGCAGGCACCTGGTCTGCACTGGAGCAGGGCACCGGCCAGCCGAACGCCCGCCGTTCCGTCTGGGAGAATGAAGATCTGCTCAACCAGTCGCACGACATCTTCCGACGCGTGCTGGCCATGTACAACGATCCCGACATTCCGGGACCATTCCCCATGCCCTTCAATCTTCGCTTCCAGGAGTTCCAGGACAACTGGGCCAATACGTCGCCCGACCTGTTCTATGGCGATCTGGCCTTCGAAGAGGGTATGCAGACCGTGCAGGATGCTTGCCAGGAGATCTTGGATCTGCCGCGCGCGTAGGCAGTTGGTCACGCTTGGACGCTCTTTGCCGAGCAGTGAAACGAATGCAACGACAGAAACGCCTCCCGTTGGGGAGGCCGTTATTGTTTGGCCTGATGGCTGCGTCTCACACAAGGCCAGCCGCGCTCAGAGGTCACATGGATCACCAACGAAACTGATGGGGACCGAAGTCCGCCTCGTAGAAAGCGGACACCATTCGACCTGGTTGAACTAACTTGTCCACTTCTGCGCGATCCGCGTCAGTGATGACAACTTCCGCCGCGCCCAGGTTGTCCACCAGCTGCTCCATGGTGCGTGGGCCGATGATCGGGCTGGTCACGCCTGGCTGTTGCATACACCAGGCCAGGGCGAATTGCGCCATGGTGCACCCTTTCGCTGCGGCCAGCGGCTGCAACCCCTCAACCACATCGTAGATCTCTGCCGTCTTGCGCGCTTCCAGCCGAGCGTTCCCTGCCACATCGGCATAGCGAGCGCCCGCCGGCGACGGGTTCTCGCGCGTGTACTTGCCAGTCAACAGACCGCCAGCCAAGGGGCTCCACGGAATTGTAGCAATGCCGTAGGTGCGAGCCATGGGAAGCAGTTCCCGCTCGATCCGTCGGTCGAGGATGTTGTAGGGCGGCTGTTCACAGATAAAACGATTCAAACCCAATTCCTTGGCGACCCAAAGAGACTCCAAGACCTGCCACGCTGCGAAGGTGCTGGTCCCGATATAGCGCACTTTGCCTGCGCGGATCAGGTCGTCCAGTGCGCGCAGTGTCTCGTCAATCGGTGTATCGGAACGGGGTCGATGGATCTGATAGAGATCGATATAGTCGGTCTGCAGACGGCGCAGGCTGGCCTCGCACTGCTCGATGATATGTCGTCGGCTGCTGCCATAGGCGTTGGGGTCATCATCATCCATCGTGCCGTGCACCTTCGTCGCCAGCACAACCCGATCCCGTTTGCCGTTGCGTTTCAGCGCCTCGCCGGTGACCTCTTCGCTGCGTCCGCGGCTGTAGACATTGGCCGTGTCCAGAAAGTTGATACCCGAATCCAGCGCCCGGTCGATGATCGCATACGAATCTTCGGGTGTGGTCGCCCGGCCAAACATCATGCAGCCAAGGCAGAGCGAACTGACCTTGGCAGCGGTGCGTCCTAGTGAACGGTATTCCATAGCGTACGTCCCTTCCGAGTTGAGTTTGGAGCAGCAGATTTCAGGCAATCTACTGATAGCGAATTCGCTCTGCTGACCTATCCTGACCTGCAATTTTCCTTGACTGCAACACCCGCTCGTCAATCTGGCCGAAGCTGAAGCCACAACAATGGAAAGATCATCGAGACGAAGACGGCCACCGCCGCGCCCCAGATTCTAAGACTATCATAGAGCCAGCCGCCGCCGGGGAACAGGCCCAGCCCATAGAGGATATAGCCAGAAAGCCCAAAGATCAAGGCCCACAACATGCTGTGGACCAGCAAACGGCGCGGCATGATGCGAATCTGCACGCTCAACAGCAGCCCCAATGTAGCAGCCATCGTCAACAGAGAAACGATCAGGGTGACGATGTTCACCCGATGGAGCGGCTCCAACGGCGCGGCAGCGTCTGTGGCCGTAGCCATGCTTTCGGCTGGATTGGCGCTGCTGGCTCCGGCCAATCCAGCATCGTTGGCGACAGGCGCAACACCTGAATCCAAGACCGCCACACTCACCGGTTCGCCTGTGCTGGCAGAGTGCACCTGTGCGCTCACACGCAGCACACCGCCCCGTTCGAGGAAAATATCGCGCTGGGCAACGCCATCGCGCGTCAACGCAGGCTCGACATTCAGTGCGGTGGCTTCACCTTCGTAGCTGGCCAGAAACGTGACCACGGTTCCGTCTGGGACGCGATGTCCGTTGCGGTCATAGACTGGCCCAACGCGTGTACGAACAGCATCACCCGCGTGGACAGGTATGGCCGGTGCATCACCTTCCACGCCCGTATTTGAGGCAACCGGCTGGTCATCCAGAGAGAGATTGATCTCGATGGGCCTGTTGGCATCCGCACTGAGCCGCTCGGTGAGAGTAGCGAAGCGGGTTCCGGGCACATCGACCGGTGGCGCGCCCTCTGGTGTAAAGGCCCGAAAGAGGGCGCGCACGGCATTTTCCAAGAATGGCTGTGTCTTGCCATAGACGCCAAGATAGGTCGTCAGTTGGCTGATCTCAGTGGCATCGAGAAAATAGGGCGCATTCAGGCCGAGTACGACAACCTGCTTGCCGACGAGTTGGTCACCACGCTGACGCAGGAAGCGCTTGACGACATCGCTGTTGGGATAGCGCTCTACATCCACATTCAGCATGGCAAAGATCAGCCAATCGGACTCATCAATCAGACCATCGACCCGGGCCTGCTTGTCCAAGACGACCGCCTCAGCCTCAATGCTGGCTCCGCCCTCCTGCCCCGGGGCACAGGAGCAGGGTTGGCCAGCGACGCCGCGGCCTCACCCCCAGATGGCTCGACCGGTTCGGCCATCTCTGCGCTTTCCTGATCCAACACTTCGGCCAGATCCGCAAAGGTAAGGCTGACGATCTGATCGGCTTCGATCTGGTCAGTCGCATCGGGACCATAGAGCCGCAAAATGATATTTGCCAGTTCATCCGGCCCTACCGCGGCTTCGGCGATACAGCCGTCGCACTCGCGGAGCAGACGACTGTCGGTAAAGATCAGAAGCTGGTCATCCGAACGTGGCGCGGGCGGAATGGCATCGACAAGGTTGTTTGCATCTGGATAGAGAAGCGTGATCGAACGTCGAGCGACCTCTCCCATCAACGTGAATGCGGCCTGCCGGCTCTCGCCTACCAATGGCTCGAGGTCGGCCGACTCGACAGCCACCTGTCGCAGCGCCGGGCCAATCGATAGCGCTTCCTCCTGGCCGCTGCCGCTGCCGCTTTCCTGGGCATACAGGCGCAGTTTGAGACGCAAGATGCGCCGCAGTGCAGCATCCACCTGGGCTGCAAAGCTGGGGTCGGCAACATACCGTTCCTGAAAGAAGCCTATCGTCGCTTTGATATTTTGCAACTCAGATTCCCAGTCATCGTCGTCGGCAAACTGAGAGAGATAGAGCAAGTCGTTGCCGGCTGTGAACGCATCCAGCGAGATCTGTCGATAGGGTAAGCCGGGCTGGGCGGGGCCAAAATAGCGGCGGATGGCTGGCGCGCCCAGAGCGTTGCTCATCATCAGACCGCCACCCTCTCGCCAGGATGCAAAATCAGGCTGGGTGAGCAACATCGCGAGTTCAGGGGTCATGCTCAGCGGGGTCGCACGGCCAGGGCTATTGCCCTGAAACGCAGTAAAACGCATATGGCTGGACATCATGCCGTCGGTGGATGCGGGATTGCCAACCGGCGACAGAATGCTCGACGGTCCCCGTGTCACGCTGCGGAACGGTGGCAACGCGACACGCTCCATCTCCTCAACACTCT
>JAAUPU010000591.1 GCA_012032975.1 Caldilineaceae bacterium
ATTCGTGCGGAAGGTGGCGGAGTGAGGATCGACCGTACTCTCAATCATGGCAGGACACTAGCAAAGACAAGAGCAAGGCAGTTACCATGAGAACATACCCCGCTGGTACATGGAGTAAAACCGTAGAGCAGATAGATGCCCAAAACGAAAACGGTCACGCGCAGGATGCGGTCGCGCTGCTCCCAGAGTCGTTTGGACTCATTGATGAAGGCGCCCGGTTTCATCAGAAAGATGATGAGGATGATCAACAACAACAGCGTCAGCCGTCCCAGTTTCATAGACGGGCCCCCTCGGGTGCAGGCGACCGGTGCACGGTTCTGGTTGTCATCGCACAGCTTTCTGTTACAATCCTAATCCAGTTCGTCATCTTGACTGTTGATGCGTCTTGAGGTTTCGTACGTGTCTGCTGACTGGTTGTATTCACAATTGACGATACAAGCACCCGGCTTCTGGCTGTTGGTCAGCCTGTTGACCGCGCTTCCCATCGCGTTCCTTGCCTCGCGCCTGTCACCGCGCGGACATCGCATGGCGATGCTGGCGCGGTGGGTCTTGATTCCCTATCTGGGCTTGCTCGCAGGCGCGCTTTCGCCCCGTCTCATGGGACTAAACAGCGTCAATTGGCTGGCGAGCCTCAGCCTGGGCATGGGGCTACTGTTCGTCATTCTGCTCTTGCTGCTGCTGGTACGCTCGACCATCGACCTTCCCCATTCACAAGCCGAAAGTGACGAAAGCGCTGAAGCCAGTCAGGCCAGCAGGCCCAATCGAATCGACTGGCCCAACCTCCTCCTGACGACGATCTACAGCGGCGGCGAACAATTCCACTGGTCATTCCTACGCGGCGCCATCTGGGAAATGCTCTTGGTGCTGCCAATGGGTCCGGCCCTGCCGGCCTACACAGCCACCTGGATTGCTGCGCTGTTTGCCATCGTCGAAAGCATGGTCTGGGAGCGAAGCGCCTTGGGCCGTTTGGTCAAGTTGGTTCTGGTCATCACCACCAGCATCCTCTTTTTCTACACGCGCAACTTCTGGCTCTGCTGGATCTTGCACGCCGCTGTCACGCTCATCCTGTCCCCATCATCCAGCCGAGCCGACCCCCCTCGTAGCTGCGCATCGGGCCTCCAAATAGATGTGGTGCGCCAACTCGGGTGCGCACCACAGTCATTCGCTCGATTATACGACTTGCACGGCATACAAGGCTCAGATTACCAACCCAATGCCGATGATGACCACAAAAAGCGCACCGGAGACGATAAGCAGCTTGCGTAGATCCTTGACGACATACCCATATTCGCCCTGCCAATCCACCGAGTCCGACCCCTTCTTGCCCCCGGCTACGCTGCTCTCGACGGCTTCGCTAGCCGAATTGGCAGAAGCCACCGGCTTACTCCCGTTGCCAGGCGAAGTCTTGGCATCTGAACTCTTGTAGACCTCACTATAGCTGCGGGGTCGTCCGCCGCTCTTTTTCTTCTGGCTCTTGTTGCTGGCCATCGGGTCACCTCTCCTTGAAAAAATGTGTCAGATAAGGGCAGGAAGCAATCTGTATAGCTCGTACAGTTCCATTATACAGGAGAGCAAAGCTGCCGCAAACTTTGGACCCCATCACCCATCGGGCGTCTCCTGTGCGGGATCCGACAAGGTTCCCATTGACTAGCGGGAATAACGCCGGGTGATTCGCCCCATCTTCGCGCCAATGGCATGGCCAACCGTCTGCAATTCGGGTACACCCTGCAGATGCAGCGTTAGCGCGTAGGCAAACAGTCCCGCGCCGCCGCCAACAACAAGCAGCGCGAGGTCGTCAAGCGCTCCCTCCGGCAAGACGCCGAAGAGAAACGATTGGCAACCTGCGATGACCAGCGCCATAACACCGGCGGCCACGCCGATCTGCAAGATCGCGCGCCCCATCTGCGCATGGAGCGCACCCACGCGTCGGTTCAGAAAAAAGACCATGACCAACGCATGGCTGGCCTGTTTTGCTGTGTCGGCCCAGACCAGCCCCAGATAGCCAAGACCTTCAATCAGGGCGAAGGCAGCCAGGATATAGACGCCGACACTCAGGACGCCGACCAACGCTGGAAGCAGGGTGTTGTTGCGCGCATAGAACGCATAGTTGAGCGGGAAATCCACCGCGGCAAACAACATGCCGATCAGATAAATGTTGAGCGCAGCCACGACATGCTGGGTGTCGCTGGCCGTGAACTGATTGCGCTGGAAGAGCAGGCGCGTCAACGGTTCGCCCAGCAACCAGAGGCCAATCGCGGCCGGCACGATCAGAATGAGCACCATCCTCAGCCCGCGCCCCAATGTAGAGCGATAGTGGTCATCGTCGTGCGCGGCGTAGTAGCGGCTCAACATGGGCAGGGCGGCCAACGAAATCGCCACGCTGATCAGCCCCAGCGGCATCTGCTGCAGCGTGGTGGCACTGCTCATCCAGGCAATACTCTGCTCGCCCGTGCCGCTGGCGAGCCGGCGGTCCAGCCCGATCTGGAAGATCGAAACGATTAGGCCCAGGGCAATCGGCAAATAGAGCCGCACCATGCGCACCAACGCCGGGTGGCGAAAGTTGAAGTCGAGGCGCAGCCGCAGACCGGAGCGACGAAGATCGTGTTGCATCAGCAAGAACTGGGCCAGGCTGCCCACCAGGATGCCCACAACCAGGCTGGTGATTCCGATGCGGTCCGCGAGCAGAGGCGCGGCCAGGATGATGCCCAGGTTGTAGACGGCGCTGGCGATCGCGGGGAAGGTGAAGCGTTGCAACGCAAAGAGCAAGGCGGTAAAGACGCCGGCCATGCCAAAGAGCCAAACCACAGGCACGGCAAGGCGAATCAGCTGGGTGGTCAAGGTGAGCAATTCGGGGTTGGAGTCGTCAAAGCCACCGGCCAGCAGCCAGGCGATGGAGGGGGCGGTGATTTCCAACAGCAACACCAGCACGGCCAGCACCGTAGCAAAAAGCGTGACCAACACCCCCGCGAGACGGACCAGATCCTGGCGTCGCGAGGGCTGGGCATAGTCGCTGAGCACCGGCACCATCGCCGCGCTGAGCATGCCGCCGACCAGGAAATCGTAGAGCAGGGCGGGCACCTGGCTGGCAATGCGAAAGGCGCTGACCTCGCCGCTGGCGCCAAAATAGGCGGCGATGACGATCTCGCGCACCAGGCCAGAACGCGGCTGGCCATGTTGCCGATCGAGAGGACGCCTGCGCTGCGCGCCAGCCCAGGCTGCACAGCTTCTGGGGAGGGGGAGGGATCTGGGGGAGGAGGGGCCGCGACAGTGGTAAACATGGGCTGGATTGTATCACGCTGCGGACGATCCGCTCGACTCTGCCACGCAAAAGCGCCGAGCAAAATGCCCGGCGCTCACTATGCTTCAGACGATCAATCGAGGTCCAGTCGCGTAGGGGGGAATCGGTGATTCACCCATTGACGGTTCGCCAAGGATCCGGGCGATGCGGCTCATGCTTCCGTCGAGTGAACCCAGGACGCGACGGATCACGGTTTGGACCGACCTTTACGAAATCTTCGCCGAGCATGTCGCGCCGGTGTCGGCAAGGCGGTGACGTTCATCACTCATGTCACGGACTTGCGGAGTCTT
>JAAUPU010000592.1 GCA_012032975.1 Caldilineaceae bacterium
GAAAAAAGGCAAGAGCAGACTCAACTGATTGCCGACACGGAGATCTGCAATGACCGCAACTGGCGGCAGCGCTGCTGGAGCCTGTTCGAGCAAAACTATCGAGAGGCAAGCTTTTTCGCAGAACATAGCAACTTTTTCAAGGATCTCTATGCCAGCAAGTGGAACCGCTTGCTGGAGCTGAATCAGGCAATCATCGAATACTTCCGAGAGGAGCTTGGGCTGACGACCGAGCTACGCCTTGCATCGGAGCTGGGCGTATATGAACAAGGCGGCACACAGGTCAACTTGACCATCTGCCGAGAGGTGGGCGCCGATGTCTATTTGTCGGGCAGTCACGGGCGCAGCTATCTCGAGGAGGCGTCCTTCAGCGAGCATGGCATCGCGGTGGAGTATCAAGAATTCCAACACCCGGTCTACCCGCAGCTGTGGGACGGCTTTACGTCCCACATGTCCACCCTCGACCTGCTGCTCAACTGCGGCGACGACAGTCTGGGCATCATCGCCTCGGCCAGTTGCGAGGCCATCGCCAGTTTGCACGCAAACCCATCCGCTTAATCTGGGTCTTTGACATGGAAGTGCGTGAGTACGTTCAGATTCTATCGAGGTGGCTCTGGTTGCTGATTTTGGGCGCGGGCGTGGCGATGGTCGCGGCCCTTTTTGCCTACCAGACTTTCTCACCGTGGCCCCAATATGAAGCCACCGTGACCGTGATGGTTGGCAACGACAACTTGCCGACCCCGCTTGCGCCGGACGCATTGCAGATGTTGCGTGCGACCTATGTGCAGTTGGCAAGTCGTCGCCCCGTGACCCAACAGGTGGTAGAGGCTCTCAATCTACATATGTCTGCCGAAGATCTCTCTGAACGGCTGCGGGTCGGCCAAGTGGCCAACACCCGGTTGATCGACATCTCGGCGGTGGCGGACGACCCAGTCATGGCCGCGGCGATTGCCAATGAGGTGGCGGTGCAATTGAGCAGCGCGCCGGCCAACGATCAGAGCGACGCAATTGCGCAGCCATCCCAGATTCAGGTGCTCGCCCCAGCGCTGCGCCGGGCCGCGAACGGTTGGCGCCCTACGTGGGCATCTTGATCGCGGGCGTACTCGGTTTGACGGTGACAACCGGTGTCGTGCTGCTGATCGAACATCTGGATACGCGTATCCGTTCAGCGCGCGATGTGGTGGTACGGCTGGGGGCGCCGTTGTTGGGCGCCGTGAAGCTGCCGGAAAATACCGCGCTGAATTCTGTCACCGACGCCACTTCGAGCCAAAGCATCCAGCCTGCACCCGAGCCTACAGCAGGTTCGCCTGCCGAAGCAACGGTCCGCTCCAACCCGTTGATGCGTGGCCGCACGGTGTCGCGGCCGACATCCCCGGGAAGGCCAAACCCAGATCCATCGCCCGTGGCCAAAAAAGGGCTGTGGTTCCGGTTTCGCAACGGTTGGCGCGGCAGCGTCCAGAGGAGTCGGAGGGGTCAGCGCGAGCGGTATACCGCGGTTGCGTTCAATGAGGCTTGCCGGTTGGCCCATGCCAACATCTGCAACGCCGCTCGCAACCAGCGCGGATCGAAGCTGGGCAGTGAGGTCGTCTTCCTGACAAGCCCGGAAGCGCTCGACGGCAAGGCGTTCTTTGCGCAGGGTCTGGTCGATGCCTGGTCCGAAAGCGGTGAGCGTATCGCCTACGTCCGCCTGCATTCACTCTTGAGCGACGATGGCAACATGGCGTACGCGCCGAACAGCCGAGACGCGCAGGAGGACGCCTCATCGGCTGTCAGCCTGGATCGACCCTCAGCGCAGCGGGTCACACGTTACGACCTGGTCACCGAGAGTCGTGCGGATGTGGCTACGGTGTCGGCGACTGTGGCGCTGACCAAAGGAGGCGCGCCGCCCAGCAACGGCAACGGCGAGCATAGCCCTGTCTTGACGCCAGCACAGACGCGCGAAGCATTAAACACGCTGGGCGAGACCACCGAGGTCGTCATCGTGGATGGACCAGCGGTCTTGCCAAGCGCCGATGCCGCAATTCTGTCGGCGCAGGCCACCAGCACGGTGCTGGTCGTTGAGGCTGGGCGAACGACACTGGAAGAAGCCCAAGATGCCATCGACACACTGTTGATGGCTGGCGGCAATGTGTTGGGTGTTATACTGATTTCCTAATGGGTTTTGTGGCTGGGCTGAACAGGGCCGCAGTCGATGGCACGACAGCGCACTTTGGCATGAAAAAGACAATCCAGGTCGTCGGCAACGCCCGTTATGGCGGCGCGACCTATCTGATGTTGGAATGGTGCAAATATCTCCTGCCGCGCGGCTTTGCCGTGGACGTGCTCAGCACCGACCCGGAGATGGGCCAGGAGCTTGCCAAAATTGCAGGCGTCAACGTCATCGACTCGATCTTCATCCCGCGCGAGATCACGCCGCTGACCGACCTGCGGGCATTTCGACAAATGGTGGCCCTTTTTCGCCGCAACCGGTATGATGTAGTGCATACCTACACCGCAACGCCGAGCTTTCTGGCGCGGCTGGCGGCGACGCTTGTACGCACGCCGGTTGTGGTCAACCATCAGGGCGGCTGGACGGTCAACGAGTTTTCGCCCCTGTCGGAACGGCTGCTCTACACGCCGTTGGAGTACATCGGTGTGTTGGCCTGCACCCGTAATATCTGTGTCAGCCATGCCGAAGCGCAAAGGGGCATTGACATGCATCTGGCGCCCAAACATAAGCTGGTGACGATTGTCAACGGCATGGAGCCTGCGCCCTTTTTGGCGGCAACCGGCAACGGCGCCGGGCGGAAGTTGCGTTCGGAGTTGGGGTTGGGCGAGCGGGATATCCTGGTCGGCAGCACGGGGCGGCTGGTGCCGGGCAAGGGCATCGAGACCATGCTGGCAGCCTTGGCCAAGCTACGAAGCTCGACACTTGATGGGCGCTTCAAACTGGTGTTGGCCGGCGACGGTCGCGAGCGCGCGACGTATGAAGCGCTGGCCGATTCGTTGGGCGTGGGAGAGGCCGTCTATTTCCTCGGTTTTCGCCATGATATACCGGCGTTCTTGGCGGGTATCGACATTTTTGTTACGGCCAGCCTGGCCGAAGGGTTGTCGATTGCGTTGCTCGAAGCGATGGCCGCACAGTGTCCAATTGTCTCGACTTCAATCGCACCCAATGCTGAACTGATTGAGCATGAGGCGACCGGTCTGCTTGTGCCGGTGAACGACCCGGATGGGCTGGCGGATGCGATTCGCCGCTTCGTCTCGGAACCAGATTTGGCACAGCGCTGTGCGGCGAATGCTCGACAGCGCGTGCTCGAAGAGTACACCCTGGATCGTATGTTCCAGGAAACCTGGGATCTTTATTCGACCTTATTGGCGGCCCATCCGTCGTAGCACCGTTTGCGAGTGTTTCAAATGGTCAAACGCACCTTTGATCTGATTGTGGCGGGGTTTCTCCTGTTGGCGACCAGCCCCCTGATCCTGCTTGGCGGGCTGGCGGTGAAGCTGGATTCCGCGGGGCCGATCTTCTATCGCGCCAAACGGGCGGGGCGCGGCGGCGAACCCTTCGGCATGTACAAGCTGCGCACCATGCGGGTCGGCCAGGA
>JAAUPU010000593.1 GCA_012032975.1 Caldilineaceae bacterium
ATTCGGTGGCGGCGGACATCGGGTCTGCTCCTCTGTTGTGGGGTATGAATGGTAGGTATAACAGGTCGGCTTCGGATCATACCCGTGGCCGGATGAATGGGCAAACGTCTTGCCGGTGTTGGAAGAGCAATGGACTGACTCATCTTTGCCAGTTGCAAGCGTCAGTGGCATGATCCGTTCTTGCCTTTTCGCCAAAACCCCAACGCTATTTTTCATTCTTTTTCATTTCAGGAGGTCAACAATACCGATGTCGAACAGCAACGAAATCGCCACCTACCGCCGGCTCTTTGGCAATCAATATCGCGAGATCTATCGTCTTTTGGATGGTCTGCCCACTGAAGCGCTGACGTGGAAACCGTTCGAAGGGGAACGTTGGGGCGCGCCCAGCGGCTCGATAGGCTGGCTGGTTGCCCATGCTGTGTCGTCCACCGTCTATCTGCTCCGGCGCGCCGAATGGCAGATGGGCAAACGCGCCTGGGAGGAGGTGGACGGCGACGAGGGTTCGGATGAATTCGGCCCGGCCAACCACGATCCGCTCTATCTGCGGGCGCGTGTCGAACGAACGCAGGCTTTGGTCGACGCGATCATCGATGGCTTGAAGGACGACGAGTTGAACGCGACCCAGCCGAACCCTCGCGTGCCAGAGCGACCGTTCACAGCGCGCTATGATATTCAGCACGCCATCGAACACTTGAGCCAGCACATCGGCCATGCGCATTTGACCCGCCAGCTGTGGGCAAATAGGTCCGCACCGGATGTCATCTCAACCACAGAAGGACAGATCGCCGCGCGGCCTGCTGTGGCCAGCCGTTGGAGTCGCCGCCATTCTGATTCTGACGGTCTGGCTTCTTCGCTACCAAGGGAGGCTTTGGGCCTGCTCGTGCGGACAGGTGTTGCTTTGGGCGGGCGACATCTGGAGCTCGGACAATTCGCAGCACATCTTCGATCCCTACAGTTTTACCCACGTGTTGCACGGAATTCTCTTTTTCTGGCTGTTGGCATGGCTGCTGCCTACGCTCTCGCTCAGCTGGCGCTTTGTGTTGGCCATTGCCATCGAGGCGGGATGGGAGGTCGTCGAAAACTCGGCCTTTATCATTGACCGCTATCGAGAGGCGACGATTTCACTGAATTACCTGGGCGACACGGTGCTCAATTCGATCAGCGACATCGCGCTCTGCGGCGCTGGCTTTGTGCTGGCCTACTATCTGGGTTGGCGGCGCTCGCTGATCGTCTTCATCCTCGGGCCCGAAGTGATCCTGCTCAGTCTGGATTCGCGATTCAGCCTGCCTGCTCAACATCCTCATGCCTGCTCTATCCCATCGATGCCGTGCGCCAGTGGCAGGCAGCGCTGTGAGATCCAGCCAGGGAGACGCTGATCGCGCATCGCGACTCGACCATGAATCCCAGACTGAATTGGGCTTCCCCTCGATCTGAGATACACTCAAACCGGCACACCGTCCATCATCTATCGGTACATAACGCACCCAACCACAATCAATGAGGAGCAAGATCATGGCTCGAACACGTCTCTTTTTCTTGACCCTATTCGCCGCGCTTCTGGTGGCTTGCACCGCTGCACCCGTTGCGCCGGCGGAGCCATCCACCGAATCGACGGGGGAGGCGACGGTCGATACGCCTGCGGCGGTGACTGGTCGCGACACCTTTGTCTATGTTCGACCACAGGAGATCGTCTCGCTCGACCCGGCGGTCATCACCGAATCTCAGTCCGGCTTCGTCGTGCGCAATGTCTACAGCCGGCTGGTCGACATCGCGTACGACGGCTCGGGTGTGGAGCCGGACCTGGCCGAAAGTTGGGAAGTCTCGGACGATGGCCTCGTCTACACCTTCGCACTGCGCGATGGCGTCGCCTTCCACGACGGTTCGCCGCTGCTGGCCTCGGATGTGGTCTACAGCATCCAGCGTCTGCTTGGATTGGGCGAAGGCGATGCGTCGTTGCTCTCGGGCGTCCTGGCGCCAGAGGCAATCGAAGCGCTTGACGATCAGACAGTTCAGTTCACGCTCAGCGAGGCCTTTCCCGCCTTCCTGGAGGTGCTCGGATCGCCGCGCGGCGGCTCCATTGTGCCCAGGCCTGGGTAGAGGCCAACGCCGCGGCCGACGATCCGTGGGCGACAAACTATCTGGCTACCAACGCCAACGGCACCGGACCTTATATGCTGGAGGAGTGGCTGCCCAACGAATACGCGCTCTTGTCGCGTTACGACAACTACTATGGCGGCCCGGCTGAGGTAGCCCAGGTTGTCTCGTTGCTCAGCCAGGACGACACCACGACGCGGCTCTCGCTGGAAAAGGGCGAGGTGGACGCGGTGCAGCGGCTGCCCGACGACATGGTGCGCGCGCTGGCCGATAACCCCGTGATCACCACCTACAACAAGCCGACCTCGTCTTCGGTCTTCTGGGTCTTCAACACCGAGGTCGCGCCCTTCGACGACCTGCGCGTGCGCGAGGCCATCGTCAAGGCCATCGACTACGACGGCCTGATGGATGGGCTTGTGCAGGAGGGCGGCGTGCGCATGAACTCGCCCGTCTACCAGGAAATGCCCTATCACGCCGCGGACCTTCCCATGCCCGAGCGGGATATCGAGGGCGCCAAGGCGCTGCTGGCCGATGCGGGCTACGCGGATGGCCTGGAGATCGACCTGGTCTATGTCGATTTCGGCCTGATCAAGCAGGTCGCGGTCGTGCTTCAAGCCAGCCTGGCTGAAGCCGGCATCAACGCCAACCTGGTGGAAATGCCCTTCCCGGCCTTCCTCGAAGGGGTCGGCAACAACGAGATCGGCTTCTACTCCTGGGTGTCCGAGCCAAATTACCCCCACCCGCTGGCCATCGTCGAGCGCTTCTCCTCGAGCACGCTGGATGGCGGTCTGGGCGGCAACATCTCCCGTTTCGTCGATCCCGAATTTGACGCACTGGTCGAGCAGATTCGCGAGACATCCGACGAGGCGGAATTGACCGAGCTCTTCGCACAGGCGCAAGAGATGATCATGCAGAACTACCTCTGGCTGCTGCTCTATCAGGAGAGCCTCTATCAGGTCACTGGCGAATGGGTCGATGGCTTCGACTTTGGCGCCTACAACTACCTGGACATGCGCGACATCAGCATCGACCGGGGCGAGTGAAGTTGGCGTTGATCGCCAGACTTTCTTACTTTTGAGTGGATGACGGGATGACGGGATGACGGGATGAATGCCCTGTCACCCTGTCATCCCTGTCACCCACTCAGCCAGCCAAGAGCAAATCCCACCCCATCATGTCACTCCAGGCCTACATCGTCCGCCGACTCATCTTTCTGTTCTTTACACTGATCGGCATCAGCCTGATCACCTTCATGCTCTCGCGGTTGGCGCCCGGCGACCCGGCGCGGCTGATGGCAGGCATGAACGCATCCGCGGAGCAGGTGGAAAACATCCGCGCGCGCCTGGGGCTGGATCGGCCATTGTCCGAGCAGTATTTGCTCTACATGCGCGACCTGCTCAGCCGGCGACTTGGGCGAGTCGATCCTCAACGGCCGTCCGGTCGCCGAGAATCTGCGCCATTTCCTTCCGGCCACCATCGGAGTTGA
>JAAUPU010000029.1 GCA_012032975.1 Caldilineaceae bacterium
ATCGATCTCGCTCAAGCTTTGCTGACAAGCGATGTCGCAGGGTGGAACGACCAACTCTACGCCGCGCTGCAACGACACGCCGACTATTGGGAGCAGATCGAAAATCGTTATGATCCCACCGGCTTTCTTGCCCTGAACCTGCTCGGTCTCTCTGCCTTGGCCGGTGAACGCGGCCTCGAAACCGAGGTCGATTCACCCTATCTGCCACACTATCTTGTCGAAGGGAAATGTGGTCCCCACAGCAGCGACGTCGTCTATCACTTTCCAAAGAAGGAGGCGCGCAGCATCGACGAAGCCCATCTCTTCATGGACCTGCAAGGCTGCGCCGCGGCCAGCCGTAGCCACGAATTGGCGGTGCAAGGCGAGTGCCTGGTTGCTCGCTACGAATGCGAGCAAGTGATTCCGGCGGAACGGCTTGCGTTCGAGTTTATTTTGCCGGAAGCTGGCGAAGCCAAAACAGGCGTTCCCTTTACGTTGGGCGGCGACCAGCCGTCGTCGCTGATCGACGCTGGGCAGTTCCTCTGGCTGGCCGACCAGATCACGTCGAGTATCCCTGCCAGCCGCGAGGGTCTGTCCGACGAGCAAGTGCGGCAGCGCGAACTGGGGCTGCGCCGCGCCATATCGTACCTGCAAGAAGCGCTCAAGTTTTATCTGCCGGGGAGCGACCAGTTGCCCGACCAGGCGATCTGGAGCGAGGTGGGCCATAGCCAGTTCGATGCCGAACCTGGTCGCTTCCAACGCGGTCGGCTGGAGGCAACGCTGCATGTCTGGCAGCAACTGCTCGACGAAGAGCCGCCGCCGCCCAACGAGCATGCAGAAGCCGAAGCGCGTGCGCAAACCTTGCTGGCGCTGGAGACAATCAAGGCGCAGGTGCGGCCGCTTTTGGCGGCGCTACCGACGATGCCCGCGGACGAGCTTGCCCAGGCGGTGCAACCTCGCACGGCCGATTACAATCTGGTCTTTCAGGGGATCGACGCGACGTGGCTCCAGGCGGAGTACGACCGTCTCTGGGCTGGCGGCATCGATCTTCGAGTGGACGCGGACCAGACGGTGCTCGAAATCCACGCCGCGCCGGCGGGCATGTTGGCCTACGAAAACGAGCTTTCGTTTCCCTTTCCCGGCGGCTATCGCGCCTGCGCCGACCTGCTCAACCCGCGCCGTATTTGGGTGGCATGGAAATATCGACGACCCGATGCCAACGCGGGAATGGCCTTCGATGGACTGGTCTGGGTGGATGACCATTGGGCATGGTTTCCCAAGCCGTTTCGGCTGTTGAAGCGCTGGCGGGAGAGATAGAGAGTTTTGAGATTGGTGCGTGGTGCGTCCATTGTTTCATGCATCACGCTCTACGCACCACGTTCCTCGCAACAGGAGGTCGATCATGCCGTCGCTTGCTCCGCTACAACCCAAACTGGAACGCGCTGCTGCGCCGGCCACCAAACCGGTTGACAACGAGGCAGCACCTGCGGCCAGCGGCGTCCCTCGCTTCCTCGCTTCAATGGATTCTGGCCAGGAAGCAGAGGCCGAACGGCTGGGTGAACAGGCAGCAAACAGGCCCGATCTGGCCAGCGTTAGCGCGCCGGCGAAGTTGGGAGGAGTCCGATTCCACCAGGACGGGGCGGCCCAGGAGCTTGCCCACGCACACGGTGCACGCGCCTTGACCCAGGGGAGCGACATCTACTTCAACCGGGGCGAATTCAATCCATCCAGCGCGGCTGGACGCGCGCTGATCGGCCACGAGCTGGCGCATGTGGCGCAACAACAGGCCGGTCAGGCTCAAGGTGTGCAGCGCAAGGCGCTGGGTGATGCGGCCGAGGGCGACCGTAAGAAACTGGAACTGCCGTCCGCGCCGACGACGATCCCCGCGGACATCCTGAAAGAATATTTCGAGAAGATGAAGAGCGGCAACTGGGGTTCCTACCGCGCTGCGCCCAAGGGCGTCTCGGTCGAGTTGCAGGGCATCAAGGATGAATACAAGACGCCGATGACCAGCATTGCGATGTATATGAACGCGCAGATCAGCTATCCTTCGACGGTAACCGGCGTGACCAAGCCGATGTTCGGACCAGGCATCTCGATCACGCTGCAACTGGCGCTGGCCCAGCATGGGCTGGCCGACGCCGCGTATCGCTTCTCCTGGACCGGCGACGCCGCGTCCGGCACGATCTATATCGAAGCGATGGCCGCCGGCCCCAAAGCCGAGAACACACCCACCGAGACGAGCGGCAAAATCGCGGTGGGCGGGCTGAATTTTGAAGCGGTCGGCAGTTGGTCGAGCGAGCAGATGGGCTATCTCAAACGTGCGCTGGCATTGATTCCGCTGGACGCGCTCAAGCAGGTCGATGGGCTAAAATTCAAGATTAGGAGCGGCAGCGGCGGCCAGGGCGAGGAGGGTTCATACGATGAGACGACGCACACAGTGACTATGTTCAGCAGCGCATTTACGACATCGGATGTGCGCACGGGCGATTCGCCGAAACCGGTGCGCGAGCTGGCCCATGAGATCGGCCATGCCATCGACATCGCGCCGCTCAAGGCAGCCTGGAAGAAATATCAGAGCAGTGGAAAATCGAACGACCTGACCGGTGCGGCCTCGCCGTCTGGAAGCAAGTGGGAGACGGGCAGCGATACGAAGTGGCAGATGGCCGATCGCATTACCAAGAAAGATGGCGATTTTCGCATCGCGGCCGGCAAAGACGGCGTGGGCGTTACCAAGACAGAGGTCACCGTGCCAGCGGGGCGAAGAAAAAACTGACCCACCTCAAGCGCGGGATCAGCGATTACGCAAACAAAGAGTGGGCCGAGCTATACGCCGAAAGCTTTGCGCTCTACACCACCGATCCGGCCACGTTGCAACTGCTGCGACCGAACATCTATGCGTACTTTGTGGCGCGTTTTCCGCGCAAGACGCCGTAGTGAAATGTGACGGTATGGCGGGGTGAGAGCGATCCTTGACTCATCTGTGGGAGTCGGAGCGGGTCAGGCGTCAATCATCTCCGACGGGCCGGCATCCAGTTCGGCCAGAAGTTGTTCGATGACTTCTTCGGACGCGTTGTGGATCAGCGCATCGCTGATCTCCGCCGCCATATCGGCGACTGTTGGCGCAGCAAAAAGCCTGACCAGCGGCAAGGCAACCGACATTTTGGCAATCACGCGCGTGACAACCTGGCTGGCCAACAACGAATCGCCGCCCAGGTCCAGGAAGCCATCATGGATGCCAACCGTTTTGACGCCGAGTACTTCGGACCAGATCTGCGCCAACTGTTCCTCGACGAGTGTGCGTGGCGGAGCATAGGCGACGGCAAGCCGTGGGCGATCGTTGCCCGGTTCTGGCAGCGCCCGCCGATCCACTTTCGACGTATTGGTGATCGGCAGCTTGTCCAGAAAGACGTAGGCCGCCGGCGCCATTGCCAGCGGCAACCGCTGGCTGGCAGCGCGGCGAAATCTCGCTGACAGTGAGATTCATAAGCTCCGTGCGCTCGGGGACCACATAGGCAACCAGACGCAGGTTGCCATCAGGACCGGGACGGGCAACCACTGCAACCGCATCCACGCCGTCAATGCGGCGCAGGACATCCTCGACCTCGGGGATCTGCACTTTGTGGCTGCGGATCTTGACCTGCTGGTCCTTGCGCCCCAAATAGTGCAGACAGCCTTCCGAGTCGCGTCGCCCCAGGTCGCCGGTCAGGTAGATACGGCAGTCGCCGCCATCTGGATCGGGCAAAAAGCGCTGCTCGGTCATCTGGGGCCGGTTCCAGTATCCCCGTGACAGGAAGGGGCTTCGCACCGCGATTTCCCCCTCTTCGCCCTCTGGCACAGCCGCGCCGTCTTCACCCAACAGCAGAATCTCGACGCCTTCATTTGGATAGCCGGCAGGGAAGTTTTCCATCTGGGCTGCTGTTGCGACGTCGAGATAAAAAGTGGCGGCGATATAGGCTTCGGTGGAGCCATATTGGTTGCTGAACACACAACCTTCCGGGAAGGATGTCCGCGCTGCAAGGATGTCGCCCGCTGTGGGCGGCTCGCCGGCCAACGCACGATGCGTAGCGACGGGAAAGTCTGAACGCCATCGGCGCTGCGCACCACTTGTCGAAAGGTGGTCACCTTGCAATTTAGCACCGTGATCTCGTGGTCGGCCAGCGATTGCACGACGGACGCACTCCCGTTTCGACGCAGGTGTAATTCATAGTAAGTGGCGCCGGTCAGCATGGAGATGGTGGCCGGGTTGTAGTTGCCGTAGCTGAAACCGGCGATGCGGTCCTGCGCACAAAGCTGGAGCGTCTGGATCCGGGTGCGTACGTCGTGGAGAAAGTCGCGATGGGTGCGTACGACGCCCTTTGGCTGGCCGGTCGACCCAGAGGTGTACGTTACGTGGAGGAGCGAATCTGGACCAACCTCTGCAGAGATTGGGGCGTCGTCTCCGCTTGCCAGGATATCTTCGACAAATAACGCGGTCAGACCATTGCCATCAAGCGTCTGCGCCATCTCCCGATTGTGCTGGTCGGCGATCAGCAGCGCGCAACCCATGTCTTCAAGAATGAACTTCAATCGGTCAATCGGAGTCTCCATCGGCAGCCCGAAATGACATTTGCCAGCCTTTGCAACAGCCAGCGTCGTCGCCAGGAGCGCACAGCCTGGCTCCATTAGGATAGCAATTGGCTCGTCCCGTTGGCCATGAAACGTCTGGAGCGTGCGCGCGATGCGATTGGATGCGCGGTCCAGTTCGCCGTATGTCAGCGAACTGGCGCCTTCGACAACCGCTAACTTGTCGGGATAAAACGCAACCAATCTTGGCGAAACGGGAGGGGAGCGAGTGCTCGAGTTCGGCCAGGGTCAGTTCGGCCACCTCGCCACTAGGGTGCTTACACTGTCGGCGTAACGCCAGTTGTTGCTCGAACATTCATTCCTCCGCAAGATGTTGTGACGAGAACGAAGCTAAAGTTACTCAGACGCGCAGTCGGTTCAGCCCATTGAGCGCGGCCACCCGGTAGGCTTCGGCCATGGTCGGGTAGTTGAAGGTCGTGTTGACAAAGTAGAGCAGCGAGTTTGCCTCGCCTGCTGGGCCATGATTGTTCACTATGTCATTCAAGGGTGGACAACAGATGGATCTATCTTGCCGTTCCGCAGAGGTGCAGATGCAGCCGCATCATCTTTTCCATCTGATTTCTATGCTCTCCCGTGTCCAGAGGGGAATTTCAGTCAAGAACTGCGGATGCTGTCGTTTGATATGATTCATGTCATTTTTACTCCATTCTGGGCTGGTCCTCATCCGCCAATTTCGTTGCCCAAAAATGTAACGCTGCAAGGCTATCAAAATGCTCGAACACGAGCGCGGTTCCACACGTTGGAGACGTTTGCCGCACCGTCCCTACGGAAACAATCACTTTCCCATTTCCTGTGGATTGTCATCGTGGACGATGCAACACTTCAAGAGCCGAATATATTGGCAGATTTGACGCAACTCTTGGAGGAGCAAAATAGGGCGTATCCATCCAGGAATGCCTTTTTGGTGAAACATCGAACACCTGCTTCCATGGTAGGTCAATCTTCCATGATGGAGGAACCGCGTCAACGTGTCGTTCGGTGGAAGGATGTCGTCATCGAATACGCACAGGGGAATCTGGAAATCCTACAGGGAGATGGGGACATGTGGGATCATGCTAAATCCTTCTCTAGTAGCAGATCACAATCTACTACTACGACTGACCACAGCATTACACCGAAAGTGCTACTGGAGACCATGCTGACGGTAGACGCAAGTTTGCATCATCGAGGCGTGGAATGGATGCAAATTATGGCCTCTCGTTATGCGGAGAAACTTCAACAATTCAACAACAACAATCACCAAAAATCGTATCTTCGTGCCTTCCTTTCGTCTTCCTCCACCTCGTCATCGGAATGGTACATGTGTGGTGCGTCGGCATTGGAGTGGCACAATCCCGACATCCTTTTGATTAAGCAGAATGTCTACGAGGAACAGGGCATCTCCGTGGGTAGAGTGGGACGACGCGACGTCACAAATGGCTGTCCCTCGGCCGGCATGACTCGTGTTGTCTTATCATCTATTGTTGAAGATTCGCCATCTACCGGTGCCACCGCAAAGGGCCGGGCTATTGCATCACAATCGCTTCCGTTGTGCGATGTATTCAAACTTTCCACGAACTGCATGCTGCGAATACCTTATCCCAAGCCCATTGCTGTTCAGGGATACTCTTTGGTGACGGATGGTGTGAGGACTGCCACTGTTGAAGACTTTGTGCAGATGAGCGTGCTCGCGAGTACGTATGATGCTGTGGAGGGACCGATATCTTGGAACAAGACAGAAGTCCTTTGGGAACTGTTGGGCGATCAGTTTGGCATGAATCGTTACGACGTTTGGCGCAACAGCGTGTATTTGTTCCAACATACCGAAGAGATTCTGTGGGGCCATCCGTGTAGTGCAGTAGGGGAGGTCAGCAACATCGATGCTGAGGGATTTTTTGGGGATCAGTATTGCACGGAAGCAGTCCGCAAAAATCTCTCGGATCTGGTAAAGTACGTTCATGCACGCCGAGCCTTTACCACGTCCGTGGCAGAAGCGAAAATGGCCAAGCTGAGAAAGGCCAAGATGGCGGAACTCAAGCAACGGCAACAACAGCAAAAACAGGCAGCCAAAGCAGTGGCGGGGATTAAAGGGGTTCCAAACAATGCAACCGTGAGTATGAAGTAAAGAGCCAGTGTCTCTGATCGCTGGAGAGTTAACGAGATTGGTGCGGTGAGCTACCGATGTTTTTGGTCTTTTGGATTCTCGTACCTACTCCTTATTAGAATAGGGTGTAGGTATAGTTCGTAGGTATGACACCAATGCTACACGATTACCACCCATTTTACGTCTCATGTCTTCATTGGTCGATTGTTGTGCACACATCGAATTCTATTTTACATCGCTATTTTCTATTCCGTTTGGTGACCTACTATTCAACCTGTACTTGGAAGAAGAAGACACACGTCGTGGTGCGTATATGCATCAGAGTAGCAATGGCGAAGACCAATACATCACAAGCTGGCATCGGCAGCAAGAGCAAGTCCAAGCGACCGCGCGAAGTGCAGGTGGTGTCATGCCCATCAGCGTTTCCCATTTCCGACAAGCCGAAAAAGGAGCAAAGAGCCGTAAAAGTAGACAACGACGGAACTCGAAAGCGTGACCGCGACAATGATAGAGGGCCATCATCATCCTACAACAGCAACAACAAGAATGGCATTAAGAACAGAGACGCCAATAAGCACTTGCTGGATTGGCACGATACGGCCAAGGAAATTCGTGCCTACGGTGCGACGGCCTTTGAACGACAACAAAAACGAGACTTTCAAGACGAACAGTATTTGCAATTGACGGGCCGCCACAAAAAGAAGCACCAAGTACCGCTGCCCATTGTTAGGGGCATTCGCAAGGCGGCCGAAAAGCGCGAGGCCAAGCGTCGCCTCGAAGCTCAACAAGCGGGAATCGTGCTGCCCAAAAAGGCGGCAACAGCGTCAGCTGCCAAAAAGGCCGGAAAGTCCTTTCAAAAGTATCAGCAGGACGGCCCGGCACCTAATATTGGTTTTACCAAGAATGGTGTGTACCGAGTGGCAAAAGATAAGCTTCCCCAACAAGAGGCCACGGCGGTGAAGGAAGGGTGAAGTGAATGTTGGAATCTGATGGATAGTATGGCAAATGGTAGAAGAAAGGAACAGGGTTCTTCTACCGATGAATGGAGTCAACAAAATATGTGTTCAAAGATCAGAACTGTGTGACGTTGAGTACAGTTTAATTTTTTGGTAGCTATGGTGAAGTAATCTGAATACCATGGGCTGCTCCATCGCGGTCAGGCTCGGTGCTACGCAGTCTGTCTCCGAGACCACCGCAATATCCAATCTTCTCTCCATGTTCCGACGCTTAGATCGTTATTTATCTGCGAGATCTCATGGTGTGCAAGGTGGTGTAGAATAGGCACCTCCAAGAAAAGTGGAGAGGTATCTGATCGGACGGCCATTCTTTCTTTTTAGATGAGGATACGATCTTCACCGTCCTCGTCGTCGTAATAGTAGAAAGAAACGTTGTTGCTTATCTTCGTGTCTGTATTGGGTTCCTTCGACTTTGGTATTTCCAACTATTGAATTGACGGCGGCGGTGAAGAGACAATACGATGGCCCGATCCCTCGGTATATTTTTTTACTTTTGGTCCCGTTTATGACGTCATACTGAGTAGAGAAGAGATCCGATGAGTCATCACCAAGAATTCATTTCGAATTTTCTTCTTTGAGACGAGCGATCAATCGACCTGAAACAACAACAACAACAACATCCACCATGGCCGCAGCTGGCGACCGATACGGTTGCGCGACAGGCAACATTTGGTCGTATGCCCATCGTGGCGACTTGACGGGCGTAAAGGCAGCACTTCTGCGAGGAGGCAGCGGCGACAACAAGAACACCAACAACAACCTTATCAACTTGCCCAACACTGTTGGATGGACGGCACTGCATGCGGCGGCAGCGGGCGGGCAACCCAAAATTCTGCGCTTCTTGTTGCGAGAAGGCGCCGATTTCACCATTGCAGACCATGGGGGCAATACGGCAGTCCACCAGGCCGCCAAACATGGGCACGTCCAAGCCTTGCGCGTATTGGAGTCCTTTGGAGCCGACTTGACGACGGTCCGGTTGTCGCAGGCCAAAGGCATGCCGTCCGTGACTGCTTGGTGGAGGCACTCCGTAAGGCATCAAATGGGAGCAACATGGGGGATGGCGGGGCAGATGTCGACGAAGACAACTCACCACCCGTTGTTGTTGGGTATGGACGAAAACAAGCCAAATCGACAGCCTTTTTGGGGACCGCGCAAGACACCAATCAGTGGAAAGATCAAGCGGAATATCTTGAAGCAACGTCGACAAAAGAAACAGTCCCAACAGCAAAAGACTGAAGACGTCGACACCAGAGAGACGAATCCTGTGACAGAAAAAGCTGGACAAAAAGATGACGAATGCGCTTCTATTGAGGAGGACACAATTCCATCACAAAAAGAGTGTTTGGATCGGGCTGCAATAATAGCGACCGACGGTGATGCCCCTCTCCCACCAACGGTGAGTTACCACCAAACAGTTCAAGCCGTGAAACGCAATAAGAAACAACGGAGAAAGGGAAGACAGAAACAAAAAGATGTTGCTACGATTGGCCGAGCAAGAACAGGAAAGGTTAGAGAAATATCATGTGGAAGACGACGACGATCCATTCGGAGTGTCCGAGTCAGAAGCAGGCAAACTTCAAGCGACTGAGGAGGAAAGCACCTTCAGCGACGATAGCAGCAGTTCCCTTGGCGGTGGCTTTGCCCTTCTATCGCTTTAAGCCAATCGGATGTTACACTAGCTTTTGCACACTAAAAAGTGTAAAAGCAAGATGAATCTTCATTGCTCAGCTGTAATATACTGTCTAGTTACAGCTACTAGCTCAAGTATCGATCGGTTCACTCTTGAATTGCAAAGCTTCGTCCAATGTGGGAACTTCCAGTCGCCGGATCTCTACCTTTCTGGCTTCGCATTATGAGTGCCATGACAATGGAGGCAAAAAGAGAACTCTGTCATTGCCGAAAATAAAATAAAAGATCTTGTCGGGGAAAGAGGCGGCACTGAAAGTTGCTATAGCTAGTAATAGTAGCAGTAGTACTAGTTAGCTACTAGTGCCTAGCTAGAGAAGTGAATCTTGGCAGCTACGAAGAAGAAAATGAATCCGAACTTCCAAAATTAAAAATGGCTACGAGCTGCACAAACCCGACCCCCGCGACCATGAACGTACATTTTCAATATCATGCAAAGTGATGCTTTGCGTGCACCCTCTCACCTCAATAATTATCAACGGCTCGGACGGATCGGCTTTTGCACATGCCGTCGAATGCGAACCAAGCCCAATCGATCCAGTAACCTACGGTGATACTCTGGTCATGTCAACTATCTCGTCTCGTCGTCCGCGCCCCTCTATTTTTTTTTAATTTCTTCCTCTCACAACCCATCACACGAAAGGAGTCTAAGGTGTCTGTGAGTATACAGATTGTATCGCACTGCCTGTCACCTCCCTCTACCACTACCTCCAAAACAATTCTCGACAAGCAAACTACTGGACTTGGTGAAGCAAAGACTTTTAACGTCGCTGCTGCATTGGAAGACACACACTCACACAATCGTCACGACAACATGCAGTTTTCTCGTCGTGCTGTCACCAGCGCCCTGGCGTTATTATCAATGGCGGTCGTCGTCGTGGACGCCGCCACCAAGAAGCAACGCATCAACTTGACCGACGAACAAATTGGAGATCGCAATCGTTTCTGGAAGCATGCCCTATCCGAACAAAAGCTCGTCCATGATGGCGTCAATCATTATGGCAATATTCAAGGATGTATCCAAAGTACGATGACTGCCGAGGAATACAACGACTTGGGCAAAGTCACCAACAGCAAGACGCGCAAGGCCGGTCTGCGGGTCTACCTGGAGCGGCCCTGGTACAGCTCCGGCGAGGCGAGCTCCTCGGCGTGGTGCTGGAGGACCGCGGCCTGGGCGGGATCGTCCTTCCGGGCCAAAAACCGCCGATCGTGCGCGAGGCCATGATGATCGAGCCGACCGAGACGGAGAGCAAGGAATCTCTGGACGCGCTGGCCGAAACGCTGTTCCGCATCACCGAAGAGCCGGCCGAGTTACTGCACGACGCGCCGCACACCACTCACATCAGCCGCCCGGACGAGGTCCAGGCCGCCCGGCACACCGTGCTGCGCTGGACGCCGGCCACGGCACACTCCGCATGGCCAGCCCCAATAGTCCCGATGGCAGCGGAGACTTCGGCGAGCGGGGGGCGTAAGCCCCCT
>JAAUPU010000594.1 GCA_012032975.1 Caldilineaceae bacterium
TTGGGTGCTCTGGGCCATCACCCGCGCCTATCCCGATAAGCTCAACCTGGTCCTGGAAGAGGAGAAGTCGCACCCAAGCCAGCCGGAGCAGTCGCACGGAATCTTCGGCAATCGCTACGTGACGCTGATTCTGCTCTTGGTCGTGCTGATCACAGTCACCCACTTCTTTCTCGACAATATCTTCTATGGGCTGGCCCAGCTTCGCTTCAAGGAAAAGGAGGAGTTGGCAAGCTTTATCGGCCTCTTCACCGCTCTGGTGGGCCTGGTGACGCTGCTCTGTCAGGTCGGGCTTTCCAGCCATCTCTTGACCCGCTTTGGCGTGCGGGCTGGCATCCTTGTCCTGCCGGTGGTCATCGGAGCTGTCCTGCTGCTGCTGGCGATGACCAACTTCACGGTCGGCCCTGTCATCCTGGCGTTTGGCCTGGCAGCCACTGCCAAACTGTTGGATTACAGCCTGCGCGACTCGGTCAATCGCTCCTCCTTGCAGACCCTCTATCAGCCGTTTAGCGCCGCGCGGCGGGCACACACCATCGCCACCATGGATGGCGTCGTCGAGCCGCTGGCGGCCGGTCTCGCCGGGTTGACCCTGCTCATGCTCGACAACTATTTTGGGCTGGCGCCTACCCAATTGGCCCTGCCTGCGCTGGTCGTGGTGATTGGGTGGCTCTGGGTCGCCAGCGACGTGGGCAAGCGTTACCCCGCGATGCTGGTGGCCGCGCTGCGCACACGGCGTCTTGGTCAAGCCGACCTCTCCCTTTCAGAGCCGTCGAGTCTGGCCGCGGTCACACAGGCGATCCATGACCCCAATCCCGCGGTCGCGCTCTATGCGCTCAACCTGCTCCAGACGGCTGACCGCGCGGCCATGACCCAGCTTGGCCCCGCGCTCTTTGCCCATCCCGCGTCCGAGGTGCGGCTGGCCGGGATTGCCCAGATCGAAGCGAGCGCCACAAACACGCCGCAGATGCACGTACTCCTCGCCGGGCTGGTCGAAGGGGACGCCGACCTGGACGTGCGTGGCGCTGCGCTGCGCGCATTGGCGGTGCTCTATCCAGAAGATGCTGAAGAGCTGGCGCCAAAGTATCTGCACAGTGGGGCGTGGTCCATGCGCCGTGGCGCGTTTGACCGGGATGCTCTTGAGTGGCCATGACAGGGCCCAGTCCACAGCCCTGCGCGAAGTCGAAGCGCTGGCCCATGATACCGATCCCCAGCAGCGCGCGCTGGCCGCGGCGGTTCTCGGCGAAGCGCAAAGCCCCGAGAGCGTCCACCTGCTGCCGCCTCTCCTGGCCGATGTCGATCCTTCCGTCCAATGCGCGGCGCTTTATGCGGCCAGCCTCGTGCAAAGCCCGGCGCTCTGGTCGACTATTCTCGATACGCTGGCCGATCCGAAAACCGCGGGTGCGGCGGCGATCGCGCTGATCGCCGGGGGTGCGGAGGCATTGCCCGCCATCGAGGTTCGATTCGACGAAGAGGCGAAGAGCGCCAACCCGCGGCGGCGCCTGCTGGTGCGCCTGGTCAGGATCTGTGGCCGGATCCGAGGTGAAGCGGCAGAGGCCTTCCTAAAGTCAAGACTCGACTTTCCCAACTTCGAGGTGCGCAATCAGATACTCCATGCCTTGACCCTCTGTCACCATCAGGCCAGCGCGGACGAACGCGCCCACGTCGATGCACAATTGCGCCGCGAGGTCTCCGAATGCGCCTGGCTGCTGGCCGCGCGCATCGACCTGGCGGCCGGTGGCGGGACGGACCCGCGCATCGAGCTGCTGATCCGTGCGCTGGATAACGCCCACGCCACCACGCGGCAGAATATTTTCAGCCTGCTCTCCTTCCTCTATGACCGCGCCACCGTGCTTCATGCGCGCGACAATTTCTCCAATCCGCTCCCAGAGAAACGCGCCTACGCCCTGGAAGTCATCGACATCATGCTGGCCAGCGACCATCGCACCCTGGTTCTGACCGTTCTGGAAGCCGAAGACATCCGGGCCGAATTGCAGGGTCTGGAGTCCGCGTTCCCGCAAGAACAGATGTCGATTGAAGCCCGAGTGACCGAGATCATCACGGCGTCGTCCGCACGGATCGACGGTTGGAGCCGAGCCTGTGCGATCCATACTGCGCCCGCCATTGCTGGCCCAGAAGATGGCAATGATTTGGTCGCCGCTGTCAAGGGGGCATTCTCCTCACCCGAGCCGGTTGTGCGCGATGCGGCGAGCCAAGCCTGGGCAGAGATGGAGCCAGGCGTGGCGGGAGAGGAGCCACTTCGCCCGAGGGAAATCGCGGGTGCGAAGGGCGACGCGTGGACGCCGTCGACCGTTGCCGACCATGGAGCGAGTGCGCTTTTTGCGCGGCGTCGATCTCTTTCATGAGGTGCCAGACGACGTGCTGGCAACCGTGGCCCGCGCGGCCAACGAAATCCGCTTTGCACCCGGCGACCGAATCATCACCCAGGGCGATCCGGGCGACTCGCTCTTTGTGATCGTTGACGGCGCAGTTGACGTGTTGATCGAATCCAAGGGACGGGTGGCCGACCACGGGGCGAGGAACGTACTGGGCGAAATGGGTGTCTTGACCAATCGACCGCGCAGCGCCACCTGTGTAGCCACCACAGAGACATCCACGCTGCAAATCAGCCACGACGCGTTCATGGAGCTTCTGGGCGAGACGCCCCGGCTGGCCCTCGGCGTCATCGGCGTGCTGGCCAGGCGGCTGGACGCGACCAGCCACCAGGTCGCGCTCCACTCGACACGGCCGGTCTGAGACAACGGATTCAAGCAACCAACAGAGGAGCACCATTTTGACCAGCATCCAACGACCCAACGTGATCATCATCATCACGGACGACCAGGGCTATGGCGACCTCGCCTGCCACGGCAACCCGGTGGCGTGCACGCGAACCAGTCACCGGCCTCGGCCTCGAATGACCGCGCGCAGCCTAGCCCACTACACTCCTCGGTCACCTCCATGATCGAAGGCCCCTGCGCACACCCGGCCCCGAAGACGACGGCCGCAAGGAGTAAGGCGACACGACTCGACGCGCGCCGAAATCGATTCATGGCTCGAGCCTATTTCAGTTGATGGTCTCATGCCCAGCGCTCGCACAACGGCGCGGGCGCACCTTGGCACGACCTTCGGGATGGGCTCTAAGCTGGCGTCCATGCCCCGCGTTCGCGTTCACGGCCTTCGGCGCATTGCCGTCGAGCGCGAGGCCGGCATTTTTCAGCCGGATCCCCGAGAGACGAAGCGGCTGCGGCCAGCGAATCGAGCCCGACCACCACACCCGCGAGCATGACCACGCCGAAGGTGTCGGTCTTGGAAGGGAAGACGAAGACATCGCCGGCGGCGTAGTGGGCGGCGAGTTCCTCGCCGAACTTGTAGCCGACAAAGTGCGTGTCGGGGTAACGCTTCTGCAGGCCCTCGCGGGGCGGGCCGTCGCCGATGACGACCTTGCTGCCGGGCAGGTCGAGCTTGAGGAAGGCCTCGATGTTCTTCTCGATCGCGACTCGGCCGGCGTAGAGGAAGATCGGCCGGGGCAGGTCCGCCATCGCGGCGGGTGTGTCATAGTTGGTATGGAAGAGCTTGGT
>JAAUPU010000595.1 GCA_012032975.1 Caldilineaceae bacterium
CCGCCTCGCAGCTTCATTACCGCTCGGCGTTGGGGAAGCCGATCTTTATCACGACGGTGACCGGGAGTGTCGCGGGGGCCGTGCTGGGCGGCTATGGCCTGACGACGCTGATGGAACATCCGACGCTCGTGGCGATCGCGCTCGCATCCCTGCCGCTGCTGCACCGGTTCGGCCCGCTCGCGGCGCCGCTCGTCTTCGCCGCGATCGTCTACGCGTTCCTCTTCCGCAACACCTATCAGATCGGAACGGACGGCGGCTCCCACCTCTCCTACATGCTAGCCGGGACGCTCTCGATCCTGATCCTTGGCCTCGAGCGCGTTTGGCTGGCGGTACTGATGAGCGGGCTCGCGATCGCCCTCATCGTGCTCCTCCACTTCGTCACGCCCGCGAATACCGGCGTGATGTCGGCGCAGGCGCTGCGCCTCAACTTCGCCATCAACGCCGCGCGCGCGCTCAGCGTCATGCTCAACACGCCGTCAGATGAACTGGCCAATGGCGTGACCGCGGTCAGCGCGGGCAACCACGCCATCGCGGTGGCTTTTGCAGCCCAGCTTCTGGGCGTCACGGCCAAGGTAGTGATGCCCAAGAGTGCAAATCCGCTGCGAGTGGCGCGCTGCCAGGGGTATGGCGCGGAGGTCGTTCTTGTCGACAATGTGGCCGATGCCTTCGACCGCGTCCATCAGATCCAGGAAGAGGAGAACCGCGTCTTTGTCCATCCGTTCGAGGGTCTCTACACGGTGTTGGGCACGGCCACGGTTGGCCTGGAGTTTGGCCAGCAGACGCCCGATCTTGACGCCGTGATCGTGCCTATTGGCGGGGGCGGGCTGTGTGCGGGGGTTGCCGCGGCGATCAAACAGATGCAGCCAAATTGCAAGATCTTTGGCGTGGAACCGGTGGGCGCCGACAGCATGTATCGTAGCCTACGCTCGGGTAAGCCAGAGGCGATCGATGCCGTGCGCACCATTGCCGATAGCTTGGGTGCGCCCTATGCGACCCCCGAGACCTTTGCCCTCTGTCAACGCTTTGTGGACGAGGTGATCCTGCTCGACGATGACGCGATGCGCCGGGCGATGGGGCTGCTTTTTCTCTCCATGAAGCTGGCTGTGGAACCTGCCGGCGCCGCGGCCACGGCTGCGCTCTGCGGTCCGCTGGCCGAGCGTCTGCGCGGCAAACGGGTGGGTGTGGTCGTCTGTGGGACCAATATCGACCTGGAGACCTTTGCGAAACAGGCCCTCTTTAACAGATAAGCCATCCCAGAATCCGGGATGGCTTATCTTTCTGCTCGGAAGCCGTTGATCGGATTCGAACCGATGACCTAGGCATTACGAGTGCCTCGCTCTACCAACTGAGCTACAACGGCTCATTACCGTCAAAAGTATAGCGAACAGCCAGGCAAAGAGCAAGTTGGACCCGCCAAAAAGCTGGGGTTCACCGACTCTGCGCCGGGTGAAGGGTCGCGCTTACTGCTGAACCCGGGTCACGTAGTTGCCGTTGCGCGTATCGACGCGAATCACGTCGCCCTCGTTGACAAACATAGGCACCTGCATCCGATAGCCGGTTTCGAGTTCAACCTGCTTGGTGGGCGCATTGGCTGTATCGCCGGCAACCGCACCTTCCGCCCAGGTGACACTCAAGTCCACGGTTGTTGGCAGTTCAATGTTGATCGGCTCGCGTTCGTAGGACTCCAGCGTGACGATCTGGTTGTCGGTGAGGAAGTCCAGCACCCCCTCCAGCACCTCGGCGTCTAGCGAGATCTGTTCGAACGTATCCGTATTCATGAAAATGTAATGGGTGCCGTCGTGATAGAGGTACTCGTATTCGTCGCTGTCGAGCCGCACATCTTGCACGCGCGCGCCGCTGTTGTAGGTCTTTTCGATCGTGGACCCGCTACGCACATTGCGCAGCTTGAGTCGGATCGTCGCGCCACCCCGGGCCACTTTGATGTGTTGATACTCCAGCACACGCCAGAGTTGACTATCCTCTTCGTAGATGTTGCCTTTACGCAACGTTTGTACATCTGCCATCTGGTGTCATCCTAAACGCTAAATAGTAGTTGTGCCGTGGTTGAGTAGAGTGGATTATATGCAAGGGGAGAGAGGGTGTCAAAGAAACCTGGGCAGGGGAAATACTCAGACGCTCAGTGGGTGACTGCATGGCCGGTTGTAGGTGGTACGCAGATGATCTAGAGGTTGAACTGGCTCAAAGCGAGGCGCAGCCGCTCTTCAACACCGACCGCATCCTTGGGTAGTTGCTGCACGGCGCGCTGCGCTTCGACTACGCTGTAGCCAAGCGCGATGAGCGCCTCGATGACCTCGCTGTCTATTTCGGTCATCTGGCTCAGAGCGGCCAGGTCGCCGCCAACCGGTTTCACCTTGTCCTTGAGATCGAGCACGATCTTCTGTGCGGTTCGCTTGCCCACACCCGGCGCGCGCGCGATGATCGCCGGTTCTTCATTGGCGAGCGCAAGCCGCATGGCGTCTGGGCTGAGAGTGTTGAGGATAGAGAGGGCAACCTTGGGACCGACGCCGTTGACACCGAGAAGCAGCTCAAAGAGGTCCAGCTCTTCCTCGGTCTCAAAGCCAAACAGGGTCAACGCATCTTCGCGTACTTGGAGATAGGTATGCAGGAGAAGTGACGAACCTGGCTGGTGGGTCGCCAGCGTTGGCTCCGGTGCAAAAATCTTGAGGCCCATCGCGCTGCCAGCAGCCCCCACTTCGATGATCAGGCTCTCTTTGGCCCTCGCGACGACTGTTCCACGGATGAGACGAATCATGGTCTTCTTCTTGGCATGGTTGTGATCAGCGGAGAGAGCTTAGCGTGATAGCGTGGACAAAGCCTTGTCCAACGAAGTGCAGAATTTGTAGCCTGCGCCGGGGACCGTCATCAAATAGATCGGATTGGATGGGTCATCCTCGATTTTTTCCCGCAGCCGGTGCATCGCAACCTCGACCAGATTCGTGCCATGGACGAGCTCGTATCCCCAGACTTTTTGGAAGAGCTCATCCTTGCCCACCGAACGGTCCGGCCTGTGCATGAGATAGCGCAGAAGCTGGTATTCGATCGGCGTCAGGTGGATCGCGATGCCATGTTTGCGCACTTCTCGCAGATCGTCGTCGAGTGTGAGATCGCGGCAGGTCAGAATCTGTAAGCTGTCGTATTCGATGGTCCATTCGATGCGACGAAGAATTGCCCGGATGCGGATTTCCAACTCGCGAAAGGTGAATGGTTTGGTGATGTAGTCGTCCGCACCGAGATGAAATCCACGGATGATATCATCGGGACGGTTTAGCGCCGACACCATAATGATGGGCAGATTGGAACGTTTGCGCAGTTCGGTGCAGACTTCAAACCCATCCATGCCCGGCATGACTATGTCCAGCAGAACCATCTGAAAAGTATCAGCATGGAAGCGCTGCAGCGCAGATAATCCATCGGAGGCCACAGTCACCCGGTATTCTGCCTTTTCGAGCGACAGTTTCAGCAATTCTTGAAGCGAAGGTTCATCCTCTACGACCAAAATGTGTACGCTTCCGGTGCGTCCAGCGTGTTTGGGCGTCCCTTCCATATCGTTGT
>JAAUPU010000596.1 GCA_012032975.1 Caldilineaceae bacterium
GGGTCGCGCGCCGCCTGCTCGATCTGGGCCAGCAGCGCGGCGACGCGGGTTGCATCGCGCGTCGCGCGCAGGTTGGTCAAGGCTGCCATTTGCGCATCGCGCACACTTTCGTCGACGCGCAGGAGTTCGCCCACGGGCGCTTCGTCGCTCTGGAAGCGGTTGACGCCGACCACGATCTGGTCGCCGCTTTCGATGGCGCGCTGTGTTTTGTAGGCCGCGTTTTGGATTTCGCGCTGGATGAAGCCCTGTTCCACCGCCTGAAGCGCACCGCCCAGCTCGTCGATGCGGGCGATGTAGGCGTCGGCCTGGCGCTCGATCTCGTCGGTCAGCCATTCGATGTAGTACGCGCCGCCCAGCGGGTCGACGGTGTCGGCGACGCCGCTTTCGTTGGCGACGATCTGCTGGGTGCGCAGCGCGATCTCCACCGATTTTTCGGTGGGCAGAGCCAGCGCCTCGTCCTTGCCGTTGGTGTGCAGGCTTTGGGTGCCGCCCAGCACGGCCGCCAGCGCTTGTAGCGTGACACGGACGATGTTGTTTTCCGGCTGCTGCGCGGTCAGCGTGCTGCCGCCGGTCTGGGTGTGAAAACGCAGTCGCCAACTGCGAGAATCCAAAGCGCCAAAGCGCTCGCGCATGATCTTGGCCCACATGCGACGCGCTGCGCGGAACTTGGCGACTTCTTCAAGAAAGTTGTTGTGGGCGTTGAAAAAGAAGCTCAGTTGCTGGGCAAAGTCGTCCACATTCAGCCCGGCGTCGATCGCCTGCTGCACGTACTCGATGCCGTTGGCCAGGGTGAAGGCGACCTCCTGCACCGCGGTGCTGCCTGCCTCGCGGATGTGATAGCCGCTGATGGAGATGGTGTTCCATTTGGGCGCTTCCGCTGCGCAATAGCGAAAGATGTCGGTGATCAGACGCATGGAGGGCGCAGGCGGGTAGATGTAGGTGCCGCGCGCGATGTACTCCTTCAGGATGTCGTTCTGCACCGTGCCGCGCAGCTTGGAGGCCGCGACGCCCTGCTGCTTGCCGACCGCGATGACCATGGCCAGCAGCACCGCGGCCGGCGCGTTGATGGTCATGCTGATGCTGACCTTGTCCAGCGGGATGCCCTTGAGCAGCGTCTCCATGTCGCGCAGGCTGCTGATCGAGACGCCGACTTTGCCCACCTCGCCCTCGGCAAAGTCGTGGTCCGCGTCGTAGCCGATCTGGGTAGGCAGGTCAAAGGCGACCGAAAGACCGGTCTGGCCGCGCTCGATCAGGTAGTGATAACGGGCGTTGCTCTCGGCGGCGTTGCCAAAACCGGCATACTGGCGCATGGTCCAGAAGCGACCGCGGTACATGTTGGGCTGCACCCCGCGCGTAAACGGGTAGTCGCCGGGAAAGCCGAGTTCGGTCTGGTAGCCCTGCGCGATGGCATCGTCCAGGTTGCCGGCAACGGCATCACCTGCCACATCTGCCGGCGTGTAGAGCGCTTCCACGGTGACGTCGTCGCTGCTGGTCGTGAATTTGGCGCGGCGTTCTGGAAAGCGCGCGGTCAACGGCGTCAAGCTTTCATCTTGCCAGGCCCGTTTGAGCGTACTCAATTTGCTCGTTCGAGCAGGCGTCTCTTGAATCGATTCGGACATGACAAACCCTCATGAATGGAATATTGGCTTGAAAGGGCTTCACGATCTCAGTCTACAGCGGTTGCCAAAGACAACCATCCACGCAGGGTCACGAAGGGTCACAAAGTGTTGAGCTGTTCTTCGTGAATCTTCGAGCAACTTCGTGGATCATGATCTCTGGAAAAGATCTGCCGATCACATCTCGCTGCGACCGGCCAGAGCGCGACCCAGCGTCACTTCGTCGGCATATTCCAGGTCGCGCCCACGGGCAGGCCACGCGCCAGCCGTGTCACGCGCAGACCCAGCGGCTTGAGCAGTCGGGCGATGTACATCGCGGTCGCTTCGCCTTCCAGGTTGGGATTGGTCGCCAGCAGGATTTCCGTGACGGGCGTCGCCTGGCTGACCTGGATGCGCTGGAGGAGTTCGGCGATCTTCAAGTCATCGGGGCCGATCCCTTCGACCGGCGAGATCGCACCGTGCAGGACATGGTAGAGGCCATGGTATTCGCGGGTGCGTTCGATGGCCTGCACGTCCAGTGGCTCTTCCACCACGCAGATGGTAGCGCGCTCGCGTTGTTGGTTGTCGCAGATGGCGCAGGGGTCGCGGTCGGCGATGTTGTGGCAGGTGCTGCAAAAGAGTGTGTTTGCCTTCAACTCTTCCAGCGCATGGGCGAGGCTGAGCGAGACGGACTCGTCGGCGCGCAGCAGATAGTAGGTGAGCCGGCTGGCCGTTTTGGGGCCAATGCCCGGAAGCTGGCCAAAGGCATCGATCAATTTGCTGACGGGTTCGGCAAGAGGTTGCATGGCCTTTTTCTACAGACCTAGGCCGGGCGGCAAGCCCATGCCGCTGGTCAGACCGCCCAGTCGTTCGTCGGCCAGCTCCTGGCTTTTCTGAAGCGCCTCGGTGACGGCTGCCAGCACCAGATCTTCCAGCATCTCCACATCGTCGGGATCGACGGCTTCGGGCTGGATCTTGATCGACTTGATCTCCTGGCGACCGGTTGCAACGACGGTCACCATGCCACCGCCAACGCTCACCGTGACCTCCTCGTCGGCCAGTTCCTCCTGGGTGGACTCCATTTCGGCCTGAAGCTTTTGCATCTGCGACATCAAGTTGCCCATGCCGCCGCCGCCCGGCGCGCTGGGGAATCCACTTCGAGCGGCGCTGCCACCGCTGGTTTTGCGTTTCTTCTTTTTTACCATAACGATTGTCCCTTGTTTTCCACTCGTTGCGTTCGGTCGAGGTCGATTATTCTGTGGGTCTGTTCAAAACGGGTTCGGCCAGCATTCCGGGATTGGGCCAGAGCGGGTGACCCAACCGGAAATGTCGTGGCCCAATCCTGGAATGCTTTCACTCACGTTGAAGATACGCCTATTCGTTGACGCTGGCGCCCAGGTCGGCCAGGGCAAAGGTCAATAGCGGGTCTTCTCCGCTGCCCTCGTCTTCGGGCTGGGCGACGCCGATCATATTGCTGACCTGGGCGTGGTCGCCCATCTGGCATTCGAGTCTGACCGCTCGACCCAGATAGCCGGTCAACAGCGCGCTGACCTGGCTGAGCGTTTCGGGCTTGGCCACCATGTCGTGGCTGAACTGGTTGTTGCCAAAGGCGAAGGCCGCGGCTGCTCGGAGATGGCGATGTCGCGCACAGTGTTGAGCGCGGCCTGAACCTGGAAGCCACACTTCTCGCGCACCTCGTTCAGGAATTCCTTCCACCTCGCCCGCAATCGCTTGAGCGCCGCGGCGTCCAGCGGTGGTCCATCCGAATGGTCGGCTGTGTTCCCGACCGCGTTCTCGACCGATTGAACCACGTCGGCTGTGGTTGCGGCTCGGCTTGGTGGCTGGGAGATTTTTTCAGACCCGGAAGCACTGCGCGACTTGGCCCCAGACGCACTGTGCGATACAGATGATTCCGCGGCTACCTGCGCCAAAACCGGCGCGCCCGCAGCACTTTCGATCAGCGCCATCTCCAGCGGCA
>JAAUPU010000597.1 GCA_012032975.1 Caldilineaceae bacterium
CTGGGGACGATGAACGGGTCACGCAGGCTTTGGAAATTTTGAACAAAGTCTACGACTATGCCCAATCCCCGACTATCTGAGCACCAGTTGGGGGTGACATCAACGCCGCTTCGTGGCCGACGACGCCCCCGCCATGATGATCATGGGTGACTGGACGCACGGCGTGCTTAAGTCCAAGGGCTTTACCAATTACCAATGGACGACCGCGCCGGGCACGGACGGCATCTTCCTTGTGCTTTCCGATTCGTTTGGCTTGCCCAAGGGGTGCGCCCAACGCGACAATGCAGTCATTTCCTCAAGGTTTGCGGCTCCAAAGCGGGTCAGGACGCTTTAATCCATCAAGGGTTCGATCCCGGCGCGCACCGATGGCGACCGCAGCAAGTATGACGAATATCTGAACGAGGCCATGGACGCTTTCCAGACGGATGAGGGCGTGCCCAGCATCCAGCACGGCGCAGCCGCCAAGCAATCCTTCCTGCTCGACTACGACATTGCGCTGGCCGATCTCTCCGCCAACCGCGACGTCGCCAAGACGCAGCAATTGCTCGTGGATGCCGCCGCCGTCGCGGAATTCGGCCAGTAACGGTGACCGATTCGACCTACCAGGACGGGGCGACGACGTCGCCCCGTTCTGTTCCCACCAAGCGCAAACATAGGACCTGGCTGCATGGCGACACGCTGATCGCGTTCATCGTGCTGCTGCCGTCGATCATCGCGGTGGCGATCTTCATCTATGGCTTCATCCTCTGGACCGGCTTCATCTCCACGGTCAAGTGGAACTCCACGATTGTCGACTACACCTTCGTAGGGCTGAAGAACTGGAGCCAGCTCTTTCAGATGGAGCGCTTCCACTGGGATCTGCGCAACCTGGTGCTCTATGCGGCCGGCTTCATGAGCCAGTGCATCATCTTCGGCTTCCTGATCGCGGTGTTGATCGACCAGAAGATCAAGGGCGAGGCGCTCTTCCGCACCATCGTCATCTTCCCCTTTGCCGTCTCGGCCATCGTCACCGGCGTGGCCTGGCGCTGGCTGATGCAGCCCACGACCGGCATCAACCTGCTTTTTGAAAATCTCGGACTTGGCGAACTTGGCTTCACCTGGAATGCCATCCCAATGGGGCATCCTGGCCATCTCGCTGGCGCCGGCTGGCAGTTCACCGGCTACGTCATGGCGCTCTATCTGGCCGGGCTGCGCGGCATCCCCAATGAGCTGCGCGAGGCCGCGGCCATCGATGGCGCGGGCGCGTGGGCCACCTATCGCCACGTGATCATCCCGCTCTTGATGCCTGTGACCTTTACCGCGGTCGTGTTGACCGGGATGAACTCGATCCGCGTCTTCGACCTGGTGACGCTGTTGGCCGGCCCGGCCTTCTCCACCGACACGCTGGGCTTTCACATGTACCAGGCGACCTTTGGCATGAACCGCTTTTCATTGGGCGCGGCGTTGGGCTTCTTTATGATCTTCCTCTCGCTCTTCCTGGTCATTCCCTATCTGCGCAGCATGAGAGGAGAGGTCGAAAAATGAGCCTGCAACGCCTGTGGACGCGCGGGGCCATCTACTTCGTGTTGATCGCGTTTTGCGCCTTCTACCTGATGCCCTTTTACCTGATGATCATCACCGCGCTCAAGCCCTATGTGGATGTCAACGTGACGCGCATGTGGGAATTGCCGACCAGCCCGACGCTGGAGGGCATGTTCGAGGCGTGGCGGCAGATATCGCCCAACTTCAAGAACAGCGTGATCATCACCGTGCCGGCCGCGCTGATCTCGGCCTTCATCGGCTCGATCAACGGCTACATCTTCGCCAAGTGGCGCTTTCCCGGCTCGGACACACTCTTCATCCTCTTCCTGGTCGGCATGTTTCTGCCCTACCAGGGCATCCTGATCCCGCTGGTGCGCACGCTGCAGATCTTCGGACTCTACGGCACGGTGCCGGGGCTGATCCTGGTCCACTGCATCTTCGGCATCCCGATCACGGCACTGCTCTTCCGCGGCTACTATGCTGGCATCCCCAACGAGTTGCTCGATGCCGGCAAGATCGACGGCTGTGGCTTCTTTGGCCTCTACCGCTGGATCTTGCTGCCCATCTCCATGCCCGTCTTTGCAGTGGTGCTGCTCTGGCAATTCACCAGCATCTGGAACGACTATCTGATCGGCCTGGTGGTGTTGAGCAGCCCCCGCCTTGCGCCTATCAACGTGGCCATCCAGAACATCGCCGGCAGTTGGAGCGTGGAGTGGAATGTGCAGATGTCGGCGGCCTTCATCGCCGCCATCCCCACGCTGCTGGTCTATCTGCTGCTGGCGGCAACGGCCGTTTCGATCGCGCTCGGCGACCTGCCGGATGCGCTGTTTATCTTCATCGTTCTCCAGATCAATGCCGCAATCGGCACCGTCCAGGAATGGCGCGCCGAGAAAAGTGCGGCCGCGCTTGACCGGCTGATCCGGCAGACCGCCATCGTCTGCCGCGACGGTCAGTGGCAGGAAATGCCCGCCGCAGAGCTGGTACCAGGCGATATCGTCCGACTCGAATCCGGCGGCCGCGTTGCGGCGGACGGCCGGCTGATCGCCTGCCACGAACTGATCGTCGACGAATCCCTCCTGACCGGCGAATCCACGTCGGTCGAAAAGAGCGAGGCAGCAGTTGCCGCGGGCGTGCCGGCGGCGGATCGTCGATGCATGCTGTTCGCCGGCACGCCGGTGCTTGCCGGGCGCGCCACGATTGTGGTCACGGAAACCGGCGCGCGCACCGAGATTGGCAAGATTGCCACCCAACTTGCCGGCGGCGACGTCACTGTCCCACCGCTGATACACCGCCTCGCGCGCTTCAATCGCGTTATCGGCATGGCGACGATGATTCTCATTTTGGCGCTGGCGGTGGTCCAGTATCTGCAAGGCCAAGACCTGGCGACCGTCTTTCTTGTTGGCGTCGCGCTCGCGGTTGCGGCCATACCCGAGGGTCTGCCGGTCGCCATCACCGTCGCGCTGGCGATCGCCACCAACCGGATGCAACGACGCAACGTCATTGTCCGATCCCTGCCCGCAGTCGAAGGACTCGGCTCCTGTACGATGATCGCCAGCGACAAGACCGGCACGCTGACCTGCAACCAACTGACTGTTCGCCGCGTGCGACTGCCCGATGGCACCGGGGACATCGGGATCGAAGGGCACGGCTATGAGCCCGGGGCGAATCGAATGCGCTGGCCAGCCACTCGACACCAACATCGCCGCCGCGTTCGCGCGGCTGGTTGAGACCGGTGCCCTGGCCAACGAGGCAACCATCCGGCGTGGCGAGTTCGGTGTCGACAGTATCGGCGATACGGTCGACGTTGCATTCTTGGTGCTTGCAGCCAAGGCCGGGAATCGATCGCGAAGTACTGCTGACAAAGCACATATCCGTCGGGATTGTGCCCTATGAACCGAGCCGACGCTTCGGCGCATCTTTCTCGACCAATACCGACGATCCGACACAAACGCTGGCCCATGTCAAAGGTGCCGCCGAAACGATCCTGCGACCTCCGCGCGCTGCACACCATCAACACTGCGAACTGTCTTCAAAAGCATCGCGACATCAT
>JAAUPU010000598.1 GCA_012032975.1 Caldilineaceae bacterium
GCCGGTGTGTACAACTCGTAGCCAAGCTCGCCTGTGTAGCCGCTGCGCGAAAGCAGCAGCTCGGTCCCGTTGACGGTGGCAGGCGTAAAGCGGAAGAAGCGCAGACGATCCACACTCGGCCCCTTCGACGACCGTGCGCAAGAACTCGCGCGAGCGCGGTCCCTGCACCACCGGCAGCGCCACCGCGGCCGAGAGGTCGGTCACGTAGGCGCTCGCGCCTTGCGCATAGTCAGCGATCCAGCGCACCGTCTGTTTGCGCGGGCCGGAGCTGGTCACGATCATAAAATGTTCGTCGTCGAACTTGTAGACGGTCACGTCGTCCACGATGCCGCCGTCGTCATCGCAGAGAGTGGTATAGCGCACCTGGCCCGGCTCCATCTCCTGCACGTCGTTGACGGCCAGCCGGTTGATCAGCCGCTCCGCGCCCGGCCCTTTGATGTCCACCTCGCCCATCGGACGACAGATCCTGCATTCCCACATGGGTGCGGGTGTTGACATGCTCGCTTGCGCCGGAGGTGTAGGCGATGGGGAACATATAGTCGCCGCCACCTTTGACCAGTTGGCCGGCGTTGCGCAGGTGATAGTCGTAGAGCGGGCTGCGTCGTTGGGGCATGGGGTTGCTCGCTTTCATGGTAAGTTCTGATAATCGATCCACAGACTGCATATCCAGCGGCTGAAGATGGGGATATGTTCGTCCCATAGGGCGCTCGTTTGAGCGTCTCTCGCTATTCTACCGTAACGTCGACTAAACCTGTCTCCAGGTTGTAGAACATGCCCACGATTCTCAATCGCCCCTCTTCAACCGCGGTGGACAGGATCGCAGAGTGCTTCAACGATTCGACCAGCAGTTCGATCTGAGCCAGCACCGCTTGCGCCCAGACATCTCTGCCCCTCTGCCTGCCTAGCTCGATTGCCGGTTTTAACTCCTTGACCAGGTATTGTATATCCGCCTCTGCAACCTCTGGCCCGTCGAGTACGTCTAGCGCAGCTTTGACTGCCCCACAGTGCTCATGGCCCAGGACCACCAGCAGCGGAATCTGCAATTCGGCCACGCCAAATTCCAGGCTGCCCAGCACGGCGTGATCCAGCACCTGCCCGGCTGTCCGAATCACAAAGAGGTCGCCAAGTCCCTGGTCGAAGAGCAGTTCTGGAGGCACGCGCGAATCCACGCAACCGAGGATCGTAGCAAACGGATTTTGCACTGAGGCAACTTCGATCCGCCGGCGCGACGATTCGTCCAGCTTCGGATGGTTCTCCGCATACCGTCGATTGCCTTCGAGCAGACGCTGAAGCGATTTTTCGGGCACCTGTCAATCTCCTTTTCCGAAGCCAAGTTCGGCTTTGCGTGCTGACACAAAAGCCAGCAATTGGCCTTCGATGGCCGGGTCTAGCGGCGGCGCTTCGTAGGCGGCGAGCAGCGCCTTCCATTTGCGATTGGCGCGTGTGGCCGCGTCCTCGCTACCGTTGATCACCCACTGCTCGTAGGCGTCGTAGTCGAACATCTCGGCGCGATAGAAGGCGTCGCGGAAGTGACGCATGGTGTGCTGAGTGCCCAGAAAATGGCCGCCGGCAGGCACTTCCTGGAACGCATCAAAGGCGAAACTCTCGTCTGAAAAGTCGATGCCGTTGGCCCAGGTGTGATACATCCCCAGCAATTCGCAGTCGAGCACAAATTTTTCGTAGCTGGTGGCGAGACCATTTTCCAGCCAGCCGGCCGCGTGCAGGATGAAGTGGGTCTGGGCCAGGATCGCGGGAAGCATGGTCTGGACGGCTTCGTAGCCGGATTGGGCGTCGGGCAGCTTGGAACTGGTGAAGGTGCCGCCGCTACGGAAGGGCAGGTTGTAGCGTTGCGCCATCTGCGCGACGGCCAGGATAGTCAGTTGGCTTTCCGGCGAACCAAAGACGGTGGCGCCGCTCTGCAGGTCCAGGTTGGTCATGAACGAACCGTAGATGACCGGCGCGCCCGGTTCGACCATCTGTACGAACGCGATGCCGGAGAGCGCCTCGGCGTTTTGCAACGCCAGCGTGCCCGCCATGCTCGCCGGCGACATTGCGCCGGCCATCAAGAAGGGCGTGATGATCATGGCCTGCCTCGCTCGGGCATAGACCTTCATGCAGCCGATCATGCGCTCGTCGTGGCGGCGCGGGCTGCTGACATTGATCAGCGAGAGCAGCGCAGGTTGCGCCGTGATGGCCTCTTTGCCGAAGAGGATCTCGGCTACGGTCACGCTATCTGCCGCGTTGGCCGGGTCGGTCACCGAACCCATGAAGGCTTTGTCGCTATATTTGACGTGGCTGTAGAGCATGTCCAGGTGGCGAGTGGGCACTGGCTCGTCGTTCGGTTCGACCAGCGTACCGCCAGCATGGTGCAAGTAGGTGGAGAGGTAGGTGAGCTTGGCCAGATTCTGGAAATCTTCCAGTGTGGCTGTGCGGCGACCGCGATCGAGGTCGTGGATGAAGGGCGGACCATAGACGGGTGCGAAGACCGAGCGCCGCCCGCCCAGGATCACGTTGTTGGCGGGGTTGCGCGCCAATTGGGTGAACTGGCTGGGCGCTTTGGCGACATATTCCATGATCAACTCTTCGCTGAAGAAGACGATCTCGCCCTCGACACGTGCGCCATGAGAGGAGAGGATCTCTCGCGCCTCTTCGTCATAAAACGCGATGCCCAACTCGCCCACAATGCGCATCGACATATCGTGGACGCGCTGCACATCCGCTGCGGAGACCGGATCGAAGCGCGGCAGCCGATAGTCCAGCGGTCGCATGGTCGGCGCGGCCGCGGTGCGATCGCGTCGCGCCCGTCTACCACTGCGGGCAATGGGTTCCTCCATGGAGCATGTCCCTCCAGATAAGGCAAATGCCAAACGCCGAGTCGGTCAGGCGTCTAGCATCGCCTGGCAAATCACAATGCCTTGCCTATCCCCATGCGGTGCTTCTGGATCTGTTGACCCGCATACCTACTGGGCTTCAACGTATGGTCTAGGGTAGACCAGCGCTGTCTTGCGAATGGGCGGGCGATGAATCGCACGCGGGTGTGGATTTCACTATAGCGAGCGTGGCGGCAAAAGTCAATCGCCGTGCTCGATTGCCATTCTCGTTCTCCGTTGCGACCAGAGGCTGTATGACCTTTGGTTTTCCAGTGTGCGACCATCAGCGACGCGGCAGTGATCGGGCGAAGCAGTGCAAATCTCTTTTTGCATAAATCCTTACATGCTATAATACTACGGCACAATCGTACTGTTTGGTGACCTGGGATCGTCTGTCTCTTCAGCAGGCATATCGCCAACTTCGTCGCAGCAGCGATCGATGTCTTCGCAGATATGCCATGCCGATTTCCCGCTTCGTCCTGGTTTACCCCATCTCTATCGGACTGAGTTCTCTCGAAAGGAGTTTCTTCCAAGATGACCAAATCAAGGCGAATCCACCCCGCAGTGTTAGATGCTGCTAGCGATCTGCGCAAAGGCAAAATCAATCGGCGCGATTTCCTTCGCTTTGCGACGCTGCTGGGTGCATCCGTGCCGGCCGCGTACGTACTCGCCGGTTGCGGACCCACGGGCGCAGCT
>JAAUPU010000599.1 GCA_012032975.1 Caldilineaceae bacterium
CGTCGAACATGTCGAGCAGGCGTTTGTTGCCGAAGAGATGGGGCTGAACGACGAGTTGAGGCACGAACTCAGCCAGCTCTGATCGTGACTGAATATGCTTGCCACGAATTACACGAATTACTGTATTGGTCAACAAGATGATGAAATGTCGAAATCACGCTTTCTGTCTTCTGCCTCTGAGAGTCAGTGCAGTTTGCCAGCTACTCCACTTCAACATTTCGCTGACCAATACAAATTACACGAATTACACGAATTCTTGTACTGGTCGGGAACGCAGTGGAATCTCTCCACCGCGGATGAACGTAAATTTACGCAGACATTTTTTGGGTCAACAAGATGATGGAATCGGACAACCTGTAGGCGCAGCTTGTAGCCGCACGTTCTGTCTGATCCGTTACCTCAATCGTGGAGGAAGACCATGCACCAAGAACAGCGCACGCGCGCCCAAGAACTTCTCGCCGCTCATCAGATCCGGCAGGCGCTCTTTGGCGACCCGGCAACGATCAAATGGCTGACCGGCTTCGCACCGCCCATCCAGCTTGGTTCGACGCTGTTTGCCGGCGGTCCGCCGCTGCTTTGGGTCGATGATGGGCACTTCACGCTGATCGTTCTGGACGGGCTGCAAGGCGCCGCGGCGGCTTTTGCTGAGCAGCCCAACTGCGACATTGTCACCTATCAAGGCTACACCATCGCCGAAGCGATCGACGGGCCGCGCCATCTGGCGGCTGCGCTGCAAGCCACGCTGGGCGCAACCCCTCTCGCCGGCAAGATCGGCGTCGAGCGCCAGTCGCTCACCCTTTTCCTCGCGAGCCTTCTGGAGGATCACTCGCCGCGGGCCAACTGGACCGCGATCGATCACTGGTTCGTCCCGCTGCGCGCGGTCAAGACGGACGAAGAACTGGCAAAGCTTCAGCGCAACTTCGACCTGGTCGCGGTCGGCCATCGCGCGGCCCGCGAGGCGATCCGGCCTGGTGTGCGCGAGATCGATGTCTGGACCGAGATCCACAGCGCGGTCGAGCGCGAGGCCGGTTTTCGGGGTTCCGCTGGGCAACGATTGTATTGTGGGCTATCGGGAATTTAACGTGGGCGCATGGCCGCTTGGCCTTGAGGTGCGGCCCCATGACTCCTTCATCGTCGACCTGAGCACCGCCATCGATGGCTACTGGAGCGACAGTTGCGCCACCTACTATGCCGGTGGGCCGACCGCCAGGCAGATTGAGCTTCACCGTTTCGTCGAGCGTGCGCTGGAGTTTGCGATTTCGCTGCTCAAGCCGGGGGTGATGGCCAGGCAGGTGGACCAGCAGGTGCGCCAGTTTATGGCCGATGGTGGCTACACTGTCTACCCACACCACACCGGCCACGGCGTCGGCGTGATCGTCCACGAGGAGCCGCGGCTCGTTCCCTACAACGAGATGGTGCTGGAGCCGGGCATGGTGGTGATGGTCGAGCCGGGCATCTATTTCCCCGGCGAAACCAGCGTGCGGCTGGAAGACGCTGTCCTCGTCACTGCCGCTGGTCCGAAGGTGCTGACCAGCCACGACAAGTCGTTGCCGTAATGGGAAAGGGTCGTCCAGAGATTGGGCAGATTGCAGCGATTCTCGGCTCTGGTCGACGAGATGAAACATAGACCGTGAACCGCCAATTCGCGGGGCAAATCCGCGTGGATCAGCGGTTCATCTTCGGTCAAGGACCTGGACCATTTTTGTTGGCCAGTACGCTGTTGTCAGAATCCTCTCACCCCAGCGCCTTGGCCAGCGCCTGGACGAGGTGGAGCGGTTCCCCGTCCGTGAAGTGCTCGATCTGGTGGCGGCAACTGGTGCCGCTGGCGACGAGCGTCGCGCCACTCTTGATCGCTCGCACAGCCGGAAAGAGCCGATCTTCCCCGATCCGCCGGCTGATTTCATAATGGTCGGCGGCGTAGCCGAATTCTCCGGCCATGCCGCAACAGCCGCTCGCGATCACCTCGACGGTGTAGCCAGCGGTGCGCAACGCGGCGACCGTACTTTCGTTGCCAACCAGCGCCTTGTGATGGCAGTGGCCGTGGAGTAGCGCCTCGCGCAAGCCTGCTTTCCAGGCGGCCGGAAACGTCCAGCCTCCACCTCGCGCACCACAAACTCCTCGAAGGTGAAACATTGCGCCGCCAGCCGCTTCGCCCGCCGCGAGTCTGAAGCCATGGCTGGGATATTCGTCACGCAAGGTCAGGATGCAGCTTGGCTCGATGCAAACCTTCCACTTTAATAATGTTGCCAACGCCGGGGAACCGATTTTGATCCAGCAGTACATCTGCCAACATGGCCGTCGGTCGTGATCGTAGGGCTTGTAGCACCTTCTGGCTGTCAAATTGCTCTTCCGGAGCACACACATCGAGACAACAGAGACGTTCGTACTTAGACCGAGCGACGGTTGCCGTCAAGTGAGACACCGCCGTCGAGTAGCAAATGATTGTTTCTATTTGGGTATATGCTTCTGTCGTAAGAAACTGCATCTCATACGTTGGAGTGTCGTCCACCTTGTCGGTGTTGCCCCATATGGATTGTCGTTTATGAGATCCCAAAGATCCATTCATACCAAAATGTAGTCGAATCGCTAAATTGTTGTCGTCGTCGTTGTCAAACACCAAGAAAACTTCCTTGCCCACAGAAAGGACTTGCGTGAGGACTTGACCATTACTTTGGTTGATGAATCCTACCAGCCGTCGTGCCTTGTTGGCGTTGCGCGTTGCTCCGGGTCCTTCTACCATGGTGGCGGATCGCAGTCCAGTAGTACTGTGCGACAAGGAGAACATTGTGATGAAAGATGCGACCGATTGACCGGTGAATCAATCTTTTTCTGTTTCGTCGTATCAGAGTAGTGATAGGATGACTTGCGAATTCAAACTCTCAACTTTGACTGGACTGGCGCGCGCTCGCCGATTTGAAAGTCGGGGCAACTTGAAAATTCCCCCTTTTCCCACCCTAAACGTCCACCACAAAAGCCGATCTCGTAATCATCACCTTGCTGCAAAAACGCATTTATGACAATGACCATCATCTGCCGGTCTCATCTGTATTGAATACGAAGGACCGCACTACCACCTGATCCATCTACGACGCTTTACGTCTTGTTTCAGTTGCTTATCTCGCAAGGGAAACCCATCATCATCGTCACCTCCACACTCAACCTTCATTGTAGTTCAATTGTCTTCGTTTCATTGCCACATTCACTGAAAATAGCATGATACAGCCATCCTCTACAAGACATCGCCGACAATCCGCATCCTCCTTTTTATCGGTCCCACTGCTGTCGCTGTTGTTGCTGACAGTTTGCTGCAGCAGCATCTTGGACTTGAACGGCGTCCATGCACACTCCCAATTGGTTGTCACCAGTGGCCGTCCCAAATGCATGACGGTGGAAGTACCGGGAAAGACGGTGATTCGGGTATCCTACGAGGCACCAGGTACGACGATTATTATGGAGATGACCGCAGTATGAGAAAGAAAGAATGAAGCAAGAAAGGAATGACATTTGCGAACCTGCGGGTGGTCGATCGGGATGGATACGCACACAATGTTTTCATGA
>JAAUPU010000030.1 GCA_012032975.1 Caldilineaceae bacterium
AACCAACGACCCAGCCGTCCAGTTTAGATCTGACAATCTGAAAACGGCTCAACGCAAATGACGTAACCTATGCGTCCTCTTCGTCCTCGTCCTGGCGGCGCGACCGACCACTTCGGGTTCGACGGATTCAGCGTCGAGGTCGAGTTCGTCTTTTTCGTCTTCTTCCTCTTCCTCGATCCGGATCGCGTTCAACGTGAAGATTGCTTCGTCCTCATCTGCGCTGTAGGTGACGCCTTCGATCGCCGGCAAATTGGCAATCGTGATGGGGCTATCCACATCCAGAGAAGAGATGTCCACCTCAATGTGGGCTGGAATGTCAGCCGGCAATGCTTCGATTTCGATCTGGTCCATGGGTTGAAGCACCATGAATCCGGCCGTCAATGCCTCTGGTTCGCCGAGCGCAACCACCGGCACAGTCACCGACTGCTTCTGGGTCATGTCCACCGCATAGAGATCGGCATGGAGCGGTCGATGCGAGACCGGGTGACGCTGAACTTCGCGCACGAGAACGTTCTGCATCGAACCTGCCAGGTCGATGGTGACCAATTGGGACATGCCACCGGCGTGAAGCACCCGTTCCAAATTTCGTGCTGTGACCTGTAGGTTGACGGAATCCTGGTTCTTGCCGTAAACCACAACCGGCACAAAGCCCTCGACGCGCAACTGTCGCACTTTGCGACCGGTAATCTCCCTGGGTTGCGCCTGTAATGTTAAGTCCGACATCGTAAATTTCTCCTCGAAGCAACTATTCTATTCGACTTCTGCGTCTCATTATATCTTGGGTCGATATTCAGCGTTCCGACTTTATCGAAAAGTCGGAACGCTCGTACGTCGTGTCAGCTTTGGTGGCGCACTAGCGCCGCGCCTTTCGTTTCGGGATGAGGCGGGAGAGGATGCGGCCGCCCACGAGCAGCGTAAACGCAAATCCCACACCTGCGGCCAAAGCCGTAACAGGCGTGAAGATCGTTTTGATTTGGCCTTCTACTTTGCCGGCTACCAGAAGCACCGAGCGGACATCTTTTGCCGCGACCTTGCGCCCGATCAAGAGCGAGGCGGTCACATCTGTCAGCTTCATCTCGCGGCCGATGCCGACGCCCATCGCGCTGTCCGCGGCATCGATGGAGCCTGACCTGACGAATCCGGCCGCCGCGTCTTCCATGTGCAATGCACTGGCCCGAACATTCTTGGCTGACGACTGTTTCATACGAACCTGGCCGCCTTGAACTTGCGGAATCGAGGAGTTGCTGACCTGGACGGTTCGCCCATCCAAATTCTCGCTCAATTCTGCAGCCAGATCCTCGAGCGGGTTTTCCTTGCGCGGTTCGGACTGTTCGCTCACGTTGACTCCTACCCTTTGCACAGCAATCCTGAAAAAGGCACAAGCCTCATTATAACCAAGCGTACTGGACCGGTCAATTTCCGCGCGCCCTTAGCCGCCGACCTTCTACACGGGGACTGTTCACCCCGTGGGCGCCCCTTCTGGAGGCCTCCTTTCGGGTGGTGACAGATTGACTTGCGCCGCGTTTCCAGTATACTGTGAGGCCTGCACGTCAAATGCCACGCTAAGACCCAGCAATTTTGGAAAGCTCTACAAAAACCAATCTGCTCATGGCCCAACGATGAGGAGTTGCCCTTGACTATTCGCTATCTGTTCCAGCGGATACTTCAGTTGTTTGTCATTGTGTTTGTCGCGGTCACGATCAACTTCATCCTTCCTCGCATGATTCCAGGCGACCCAGTCGAGGCGGCGCTCTCCGCCAAGATTGCAGTGTCGGGCAACGTGAGTGTGGATGTTCAGAAAGTGGCAGAGGCCTATCGCGCCAAGTTTGGCCTCGACAAACCGCTGTGGCAACAGTATCTAGCCTATTGGAACGACATCTTGCACTTTGAGTTTGGCGTCTCTTTGGTCAACTTTCCGGAACCAGTGATCGGGAAGATCCGCTCTGCCTTGCCCTGGACGCTCGGTCTGCTGACGGTTGCGACTCTGATCGCTTTCTCGCTTGGAACGCTGATCGGTGCACTCTTGGCCTGGCCAGGCTCGCCCCAATGGCTGGGGATCGCCGTCTCTCCCCTGCTGTTGATGTCTACCATCCCCTTCTTTCTTCTGGGCATCATCTTGCTCTTCTTGTTTGCCGTCGAATGGCGAGTCATGCCGGCGGGGGGTGGCTTCTCGCCGACACACATACCCGGCTTTGACTTGGCCACCGTCCTCGACATCGGGCGCCATTCATTTCTCCCTGCCCTGGCGTTGGTGCTGGGTGGCATCGGCATCTGGGCCTTGGGCATGAGGGCAATGATGATCACGGTGCTGGGCGAGGACTATGTCCTGTTTGCCCAGGCTAAGGGCTTGCCATCGCGACAAATCTTCCTCTGGTACGCCATGCGCAACGCCATGTTGCCCATGTTTACCTCGCTTGCCCTGGCGCTGGGTGGTGTCTTGGGCGGCGCAGTGCTGGTGGAGGCAATTTTCAGCTATCCTGGCATCGGTACGCTGCTGTTCGCTGCGATTGCCGGCAAGGATTACTTCGTGATCCAAGGCATCGTGCTGATGATGATCCTGGCGCTTGCTGGTGCGCTCTTTGTGATCGATCTGCTCTACCCCTTTCTAGATCCCCGCATCCGCTACAATCGCTGAGGAGGCCCCTCATGGGTCGATTGTTGAGGGCGTTGACAGGCCCGCGTATTACAGCCAATCTTGTGATTGGATTGACGATTTTGACGATTGTCATTCTCTCCAGTTTGCTGGGTCCGCTTTTTATCGATACCGACAGGGCGCTGGTCGGTGAAGTCCCCCCCTCGTTGGCGCCGACATCCGAGTATCCGCTGGGCACCGATTCTCAAGGTCGCGACATGCTGGCCGTGATGGTGGTCGCGGTCCCGCAGACGTTGAAGATGGGGCTGATCGCGGGGCTTGTCGGCATCTCCATCGGGCTGGTGCTGGGACTGCTGTCGGGCTTTTTCGGTGGGCCGCTCGACACAGGCGTACGCATCATGGCCGACTCGTTGATGACCGTGCCCGGCATCGCGATCCTGATCATCATCGCCGCCAACGTGGAGTCTATGTCTGTGGAGATGATGGCCCTGACCGTGGCCGCGCTGGCCTGGATGTTCCCCACCCGCACGATTCGCTCTCAAGTTCTCTCCATCCGCGAACGGCCCTACACGGCTGTGGCGCGCGCCAACGGTATGAGCGAACTGGAATTGCTCTTCCGGGAAGTGATGCCTAATCTGCTGCCCTATGTGGCCGCGGGTCTGGTCGTCGCCATCAACGGCGCAATCCTGGCGACGGTGGGGCTGGAATCGCTGGGTCTTGGTGCGCAGAATGTCCACACTTTGGGCACAATCATCTTTTGGGCGCGGCGGTACAGCGCGATCTTGCGCGGCCAATGGTGGTGGTGGGGGCCGCCAATTGTGGCCATTTCGACGATCTTCATCGGCTTCTTCCTGCTCTCTGCCGGACTGGATCGTTTTGCCAATCCCACTCTCTCCGCCAACCCAAAGTCCAAGCGACGCAAACGTCAAGCCACGCGCATCGCCAACGCGGACAAGAGCAGCCTGTCCGAGGCTGACAAGGAACTTGTCCTGAAGGTCGAAGATCTGAAGGTTGTCTTCGAGACCCAGGCAGGTTCGGGGGCGGCTGTGGATGGCGTCTCGTTTCAGCTCAAGGCCGGTGAACGGATGGGGCTGATCGGTGAGTCTGGCTGCGGCAAGACCACCATGGCCACGGCGTTGATGTCGCTCACACAGCCGCCAGGCTACATCGCGGGGGGGCGCATTTTTTTGAACGGGCGCAATCTGTTGGGGCTGAGCGAAAACGAATTGCGACAGGCACGGCTCAAAGAGATCGCACTGATGCCCCAGGCAGCCATGAACGCGCTGAACCAGTCCTGCGCATCCGCGACCAGATTGCGGATGGTCTGCTGGCCCACGAACCGACGCTCACCGAACAGGAGATCGACCAAATTGTGGAGAACGCGCTGGCGCAGGTTGGCCTGCCTGCGGTCGTGGCCAATCGCTTTCCGCATCAGTTGAGCGGAGGCATGAAACAGCGTGCGACGATGGCAATCGCCACCGTGCTAAACCCCAGCCTGATCATCGCGGACGAACCGACCAGCGCGCTGGATGTGGTGGTGCAGCGGCAGGTCATGATGACCCTGGGGCGACTGCAAAAGGAACTGGGTGCGGCGGCCATCCTCATCGGCCACGATATCGGTCTGATCGCCCAATTTTCCGACAGCATTGGCGTGCTCTACGCTGGCAAGATGGTCGAGCGCGGCGATGTGGACGCGGTGCTGGATTCGCCTCGTCATCCCTATACACGCCTGCTCATCGACAGCCTGCCAACCCTCCATGCACAGAAGGAATTCATCGGGATCCCAGGACTGCCGCCGCCGTTGTTCGAGCGGCCATCGGGATGCAGTTTCCGCCCCCGTTGCCCCTATGCATTCGACCGCTGCACGGCTGAAACGCCGGAGGTCCAACTGATCGACGGCATCGAAGTCGCCTGCCATCTCTACCCAGATCGTGCAGTCGAGACCATGGTTCCGTCCAGCGAACTCGTCCTGACCCTTGAGAATGTAGGGCAAACTTCCGTCGAAAAGGGCACGGGCAACGCAACGTCCGAGGAGCACGCGCTGTGAGCGAACTGGTTGCACTCCAAAATGTCACGCGAACGTTCACAGAAGGCCCTGTCTGGCAGCGACAGTCCACCGTCGCGGTGGATGATGTCTCGTTTTCGATCAACAGCGACCAGGCGACGATCACCGGTGTGGTCGGCGAGAGTGGGAGCGGCAAGACGACCTTGGCGTTGCTGTTGCTGGGCTACGAAAAGCCGACCGAGGGGAGGGTGGTCTTTCAGGGGCAGGATGTTGCAAGCATGTCCTCGCAAGAGCGGTTGGAATTCCGGCGCCAGGTGCAGCCGATCTTCCAGGATCCCTTCGCAGCCTTCAACCCATTTTACAAGGTCGATCACGTCCTGACGACGCCCATCAAGCGCTTCCACCTGGCCAAGACCGAGCGCGAGCAACCCAGCGCATCCACGACGCCTTGGAGCTGGTGGGCCTTCGACCTGGCGAGACGCTGGGTCGCTTTCCGCACCAGTTAAGCGGTGGCCAGCGTCAGCGGTTGATGGTCGCGCGTGCCATGCTCTGTCAGCCAAAATTGATCATCGCCGACGAGCCGGTTTCCATGGTCGATGCGTCGCTGCGGGCCACGATCCTGGCCAGCTTGCAGCGGCTCAACCAGGAGCTGGGTATCTCCATCGTCTACATCACCCACGACCTCACCACCGCCTACCAGGTCTGCGACCATCTCTTGGTCATGTATGCCGGCTCGGTCGTCGAAGCCGGCGACGCAGGCAAGATCATCCATGCGCCTGAACATCCCTACACCCAGCTGCTGATCTCCTCCATCCCGTCCGTGGACCGTTCCCAACGCTGGGAGGATGGCATGGTCGATGAGGCAAGCGACCAGCGCAGCCGCGCGGTCACCGGGTGTAAATTTGCCCCGCGCTGCCGCCATGCCGTCGAGCGCTGCTGGCAGGCTCAGCCGCCCCTCTTTCAGACTGAAGAAGACCGCGCCGCCGCCTGTATTCTCTACGACAGCCACTCGACGTTGGATGCCCAGGATGTCTCACAGACATTTGTCGGTTCGACTCCCTGACCGATCGATGCCCCTCTATTCGTCAAGCAATGAACTGGCCATGACGAGGCGCGGGGAATCTCACCGTTAGAGCCGTCCTTCGTGATTTGCAAAGGATTTCATATGAGCACACAGCCGAATGTGATTCTCATTCTCGCCGATGACATGGGGTACGGTGACTTTGGCGTCTTCAACGACGGCTATGTGCGCACACCCAACCTGGATCGGCTGGTCGATGAGAGCGTCTGTCTCAGCCAGCACTATTCGGCATCCCCGGTCTGTTCGCCCGCCCGCGCCGGGTTGCTGACTGGTCGGTATCCCCATCGCACCGGCGCGTTGACCCCACAAGAGGTGTTGGGGCTGGACCGTATCGCCCTGGACGAAGTGACGCTGGGCGACGCGTTTCAGCAAGGCGGGTATGCCACCGGCTTGATCGGCAAGTGGCACAACGGCGCGCTCGACCCGCGCTACCACCCCAACGCACGTGGCTTCGAGGAGTTCGTGGGCTTTCGGGGCGGCTGGGCCGACTACTATCGCTGGCGGCTGGATGTGAACCACTCAACCCGTTCCACAGATGGCCGCTATCTCACCGACGTCCTGACCGATGAGGCCATCGACTTCGTGCGGCGTCATCAGCGCGAGCCGTTTATGCTCTGCCTCATGTACAACGCCCCCCATTCGCCCTTGCAGGCGCCAGATGAAGCCGTTCAACCCTATCTCGACATGGGGCTGCGACCAGGCGTGGCCATCACCTATGCGATGATCGAAATCATGGACGCCGGGATCGGTCGTCTTCTGGAAGCGTTGGAGCAGTTTGGCCTGGACGAGAATACCATCGTGCTCTTCTCCAGCGACAATGGCCCCGCGTTCGGCGCGCGACCGGATCAGGCGCCGGCCGGGATGGATCGGGACTTGACCCGCTTTAACTGTGGCTTTGCCGGCGCCAAGGGGTCGGTCTATGAGGGTGGCATTCGCGTGCCCATGTTGGTGCGTTGGCCGGCTGCGCTGGCAGCGGGTGCGAAGCTGGACAAGCTTGTCCATGGCGCCGACTGGTTCCCCACCCTGACGAAGATGGCAGGGGTCAAGCTACCCGAAGGCCGGGCACTGGATGGTCACGACGTTTTTCCGCTGCTCTGGGCGAGGAAGCCCAAGAGGAGCCGCGTCGATTCTGGCAATTTAATATCTACAACCCCATCGGCGTGATCAATGCGGGGATGCGCCAAGGGTCGTGGAAACTGGTTCGCCCGGCGGTCAACATCGCCTTTGCCGATGCGGAAGGCCAACGGCTGCTGGAGCGCTATGTCGAGCTGGACATCGAGTACAAATACCATCCTGAAAACATCCAGTCGATCTTCACCGACATGATACCGGAACTGGCGCTGCCCACGCTGCCCGCGCCCGAACTCTACCACATTGAGGATGATCCCCAGGAGCGCAACAATTTGGCGACGTTGCACCCAGAGCGGGTGCGGCAGATGGTCAGCGCGCTGGATAGTTGGTTTGAAGAGGTGGAGTCGGAACGCGCGCGAATCGTCGTGTAGCGAGGTGGTCTGTATCTGATCGGTTCGATATCGACAGCTTGACCTCTGCCACGAATTGCACGAGTTTTTGTCAAGCCCTTGAAACAATTCGCAACCGAAGCGACAGCGTCGTCAGAGCGTTTTCGAGCATCGTAAAACATAAGAGATCCCCGGCGTGCAGACGCCGGGGATCTCTTTTCTCAAGGCTCAGTCAGAAGAATCTGACTATTCGGTCGGCTGGATGGTGTGGACGATCACATTCCAGGCTTCCCAGGGTGGATAGGGGGCCACGTAGGGATCGTTGGCGTTGGGCCAGCCGGTCCAGTAGGTGTCGTTGAAGACAACAACATGGAGCTCTTCCAGCAACATCAACTCGGGCATGTCGCGGAGATAGATGTCGAGCGCCTGATTCGCCAGCTCGACGTATCGTTCGTTGTCCACGGATCCGACCATGGACTCCATCTCGTCGATCAAGGCGTCGAATTCCGGGTTGCTGTAGCGGGTGCAAGCGATGATGCTGAAGCACTTTTCACCGATGGGCACTGCAAATCTGCTGTGGAGATCCTTGAGCGTCTCATACGGTTCAGAGATGCTGCCACAATGGACCAGGAAGAAGGTGTCGAAGTTGCCCAGGTTGAGGTCATCGACCCAGGCGCTCGAGCCTTCCGGTTCGAGCATTTCGATGGCGTCGAAACCAGCGCGTCTGAACTGGGCAGCGACGACCGGGGTCAATGGCGCCCACTGGGGTGGCGTTCGCAATGGGATCGAGAGCACTTCGCCATCTTTGGCCCACAGGCCGTCCGCATTCTTGGCATAGCCTGCGGTTTCCATGTGTTGCGCTACCAGATCGAGATCAAGTCGATCCCGGTCATATTTGGCCAGCACTTCATCCGCACCGGCAGCCATCCACCGATCCGCCATGTATGCGGAGTAGGGGGCGACCATGGGATAGTTGGCGTTCTGATAGCCCAGTGAGGAGATTTCGGCGCGGTCGAGTGCGTAGTTGAGCGCCAGCCGCACATCCAGATTGCTCCACGGCTCCTTGGCATTGTTGAAGACCAGGTTGTAGCCACAGCCGTCGGGAGCGCCCCAGATCGGCCCCTCGTCGTTCCACGACTTGATGTTGGGGTTGCGGTCGAGAACGGCGGTGTAGGTGCCAGGCTGGAGCGCATGGCCGCTGTCCACATCGTTGGCAATCAACAACTGCGCCATGGATTCGTCGCCGCCGACCGAAACGAGGATCAGCCGTTCTGGTGCGGGCAGATCCTGGAAGCCGACCTTGTTCCCCCACCAATCGTCTCGGCGATCAAAGACAAACTGCTGCGGGCTGGAGCTGACCAGTTTGTAGGCGCCGGTGCCAACAGGCCACCCATTTGCCAGGTCGAAATTGGTGAAGCTACTGAGATCCTTGTCCGCCCAGATGTGCTCAGGCAGGATCACCTGATGGTTCTCGTGTCCCAGGGCCAGGTTGTTGTGAAACCATCGAGGCCCCGGCTTGGTGAGGTTGATCACCGCTGTGAGTTCATCCACGCACTCCACGCTCTCCACCCACTCTTCGTAGATGAAAGAGTAGCTGAGGTCGGGTGAATTGTCGCGCAGCATCTCCAGCGTAAACTTCACATCGTCGCAGTTGAAGGCCTCGCCATCGGACCATTCGACGCCTTCGCGCAGGTGGACGGTCACCGCGGTGAAGTCGTCGTTGTACTCAAAACTCTCCGCCTGCCACGGGATTAATTCGCCGGTGTTTAGGTTGGTGTACATCAGTGCTTCAAAGATTGTCTTGTCGCCGATGGTTCGCTGATTTCCGTTGCCTGTCTGATAGATGTGCCAGTTGTCCGGATTTGTCAGCGGACCCGAATTGTTGCCCCACGGGGTGACCACAAGCGTGCGATTGCGGGGAACATCCGCACCTGCGCCACCGCCTGCACTTGCGCCAGAATCTGTCGAACCTGCCGAATCTGATGGACTCGCTGCTTGTTGACAGGCTGTGGCCAACAGCGCCACAAGCAATAGCAGCACAACCGCCCGAAGGCGGTGCAACTGGAAATACCGCATACCTTTTCCTCCTCTGTGTTTATGGGATTGTGGGGAACACTGGTTCGCGACTCAAGTGGAGCCAAGATGGTGCAAGAGAACAATTGAACTATAACAAACTGACTATTCGCTGTCAATCGGAGAAAAAATCGTCAGCCGCCTACTGGGACCAGACATGCGGTCTGTTGGCTCTGGCAGATTCGATGGAGAGTTCGCCACGTTCGCCTGCGCGTGCTACACTATTTTGGATTGGGTGACCGTTTTGTTGCCGCGTGGCAAAGATGCGAGATCGTGCCAGGAGGAATTAAAGAACACGATGAATCGTTGGGGAGCTGTATTTGTCATCTTGTTGGTTCTGGGAACCGGCTGGATCTGGGTGTCTCGCCTGCCGGCGGAAGCACAATCTGTCCAGCGCAACGCGGAACCGGCCATCGGACATCCCGCGCCCGATTTCGCACTGGAAACGTTGAACGGCGAAAACTTTTCGCTGGCAGAGCATCGGGGAACGCCGGTCGTCCTCAACTTCTGGGCCACCTGGTGCGGCCCTTGCCAGCGTGAACTGCCCAGTTTACAGGCGGCTTCGGAGCGATATGCCGGGCAAGTGGTCATCGTCGGCGTGGATCAATCCGAACCAGCCGAGACCGTGCAACGCTATGTGGACGAGTTGGCGCTCACCTTTGCGATCCCAATGGACACAGACAACGAAGTGGCCCATCGCTACAACGTGGTCGGTATGCCAACGACTTTCTTTATCGACGCCGATGGCATCATCCGCAGCACATGGACGGGCGAGATGAACAGCGTGACCCTGGCCGAAGGCATCTCAACCATCTTCCCCTGACTCTGTCGACGTCCCCGTGACCGTAAACAGCAACACCCAGACCAGCATCAGGTCTGGCAATGCATAGCTGACGTCGATCAGTCCGTGGGTGATCGCAGCCATGACCGCGGCCATCAGCCCCAGGTTCAACGCCGCCGTCTGCCTGGAAGCGCCTCGATCGCGCCGAACCCGTCTCCACAGCCCCCAAAACCCAACGCCAAAAAATAGCGTCCCAAGCGCCAACCCAGGGATGCCCAGCCGCGTCCACCAGTCCAGGATCCAGTTGTGTGGATGGTTGAGATTCGGCTCTTCCCACGCGGCCGGCAGAATGTAATGAGTGCGAAATGCGTAGAGAAAATTGTCCGGCCCGACGCCGAGCCAGGGATGATCCAACGCCATATGCCACGCGCTACGCCAGAGTTGCAGACGCAGAAAACCGGTCCCCTGGTTCACGTCGGAGAGCTGCTGGAAGCGCTCGGCGCTGAGAAAGGGCGCGAGGAGCATGAGAGCAAAGAGCGCCGTCGCCGCCAGCCAGAGCAGCGGCCGCAACGATTCGCCGCGGCGCCGCAGGAAGAAGGCCCCCCGATCCCGAGTGTTGCCAACGTCGCCGGCAGTGCCAGGAGAAGCGCCCCTTTGCTAAAGGTCAGCACCAGCGCCATGATCTGAACTGCGGCCATGCAATCCCCAAATCAGCCGCCATTTGTCCATGCGCACGAAGACCGCCAGCGCCAGCGCAACGCCCAACGTACGTTCCAGATAGAGGGCCAGATTATTGGGTGATCCATACAGC
>JAAUPU010000600.1 GCA_012032975.1 Caldilineaceae bacterium
TCTTCCCATGATCAATGTGCCCGATCGTCCCCACGTTCACATGGGGCTTCGTCCGCTGAAATACCGCCTTGGACATGGATTTTTTCTCCTTAGCCTATACGAAATTTCTTTTACTTTTAGTTCGATAAGAAACTTGCGGCGCCACTTGGGTTCTGACAACCCGACAACAGGCATCAACACGTTCGGCCATATGGCAGAACTGCACCGCCGGATCGGTCACGGCGGTGCAGAGAAACACTATTGGTCTATGCGACTTGATTCTTCGCCGCAAACCTTAATAGTATACTGCAACTAAAGAGGGGTTGACAAATCTGGCAGCGCTTAAATTCAGACACTTTTCGCCAGGATTTCGACCAGTCCCACCTTGCCTGTGCGCTATGCAGCGCTCTTCAATATTTTCTCCGCCACCGTCTGAGATACCGGGGCGTACCTGTCAAACTCCATCGTAAAGGTGCCGCGACCACTGGTCATGGAGCGCAAGCTCGTCGCATAGCCAAACATCTCGCTGAGCGGAACAAGCGCACGAATCGCCTGGACATTTCCACCGCGTGGTTCCATGCCCTCAATGTTGCCCCGGCGGCTGGAAAATCGCCGACGACATCACCAACATACTCTTCCGGCGCCACCGCTTCGACCTTCATCATCGGTTCCAGCAGGATCGAACCACCCCGTTGACACCCCTCTTTGAAGGCCATGCTACCGGCAACTGAAAAGGCCATTTCGCTTGAATCGACATCGTGATAGCTGCCATCCACCAGCGCAACTTTGATATCGACCACTGGGTATCCTGCCAACACACCGCTGCTGACCGCGCCTTCAACGCCTTTGCGCACAGCGGAGATATACTCCTTGGGCACAACGCCGCCGACAATTCGGTCTTCGAATTCCAGGCCTGCCCCTTGAGCGTTTGGTTCCATTTCCAGCCAGACGTGGCCATATTGGCCGCGCCCACCAGATTGGCGGACAAAACGACCTTCCACACGCACCGGTCGAGTTATCGTCTCGCGATAGGCCACCTGGGGGCGACCCACGTTACACTGGACCCGAAACTCTCGCTTCAGACGGTCCACGATAATATCCAAGTGCAGTTCACCCATGCCCGCGATGACCGTTTGCCCGGTCTGATCATCATACGCAACCTGGAAGGTCGGATCTTCTTCGGATAGCTTGATCAGCGCCTCGCTCAGTTTGTCCTGATCTGCTTTGGATTTGGGTTCTACCGCTACCTTGATCACCGGATCCGGAAACTCGATGGTCTCAAGCAATATCTCAGCGCTTGGATCGCAGAGCGTCTCACCAGTAAAAGTCTGCTTCAAACCCACGATCGCAGCGATGTCGCCGGCATCGCATTCCTTGATCTCATCCCGCTTGTCGGCATACATCTGCAAGAGACGACCAACTCGTTCCTTGCGCTGGCGGTTTGCGTTATAGACATTGCTGCCAGCTGTCAGGCGTCCAGAATAGACGCGTGCATAGGCCAGCCGACCCACAAACGGATCTGTGACGATCTTGAAGACGAGCGCCGAAAATGGCTCATCCGGGTCGGCGCCTCGCTCTGCCGGCTCGCCGGTCGCTGGGTCTGTCCCCTGCACAGGCGGTACGTCGATCGGGCTAGGTAGATAGCGAATGACTGCGTTCAAGAGAGGCTGGACACCTTTGTTGCGCAATGCAGTGCCCGTCAAGACAGGCACCAGCTCATTCGCAATCACAGCGCGACGCAAGGCAATCCGTAACTCGTCCGCGGTGATTTCTTCGCCCTCCAGGAAACGCAACGTCAACTCGTCATCTGTCTCGGCAATCCGCTCGACCATGTGCTCGCGAGCTGCTTCGGCGGCGGCGACTAGATGATCTGGAATTGGTTCAATCGATGGCTTTGCGCCCAGTTCATCGGTGAAGATCAACGCCTTCATCTCGAAGAGATCGATCACGCCAGAAAAGTCGTCTTCGGCGCCGATCGGCAGTTGAATCGGCAGCGGGTGCGCACCGAGCCGGTCTACGATCATCTGGCACGTGCGCTCGAAGTTGGCGCCGATGCGATCCATCTTGTTCACAAAACAGATTCGCGGCACCTGGTATCGATCTGCCTGGCGCCACACCGTCTCGGACTGCGGTTCCACACCAGCAACAGCATCGAAGACTACAACGCCACCATCCAGCACACGAAGGCTGCGCTGCACCTCCGCCGTAAAGTCAATGTGACCGGGTGTGTCGATAATATTGATCTGACACTCTTCCCCCGTCTGACTATCACACCAGGTGGTCGTGATCGCGGCCGCGGTAATCGTAATGCCACGTTCCCGCTCCTGCACCATCCAGTCGGTTACGGCCGTGCCTTCATGCACTTCGCCCATACGGTGGATCCGACCAGAATAAAAGAGGATCCGCTCCGTCGTGGTCGTCTTGCCAGCATCAATATGTGCAATGATGCCAATATTTCGTGTACGCTCAATTGGATATTCGATACTCATGTGAATCCCTATTTCAAGACAAAGCAATACGGCGTCTTAACCACAAAAGCTTGTTTACACCTGTTTGCACAAAAACCCAGAATGTCTGCAAACAAAGGCAAACAATTCAATGTGACTAGGACGCCGCATCCTGAATCTGCAACCGACGGGCGCTTGGATTGGCGCAAAAACTCAAAGACGTAGATCCAAACGCAGTTGCTGCCAGGCGCAAGCCGACAGGCAGCGGTGACTCATGCTGACAAATTGCGAGGAACGACCTTCAACCAAATACCCTCGCAACACAGCCACCCTAAAAACGGAAATGAGCAAATGCCTGATTCGCTTCAGCCATCCGATGCGTGTCTTCCCGCTTCTTGACTGTAGCGCCTTCGCTGCGGGCCGCATCCATCAATTCATTTGCGAGACGAGCGGCCATATTCCGACCGCTACGTTTCCGAGAACTATCGATCAGCCAACGCATTGCAAGCGCCGTGCGCCGACTCGTGCTGATCTCCACAGGGATCTGATAGGTAGCCCCACCCACACGCCTTGGTTTGACTTCCACCAGAGGGGTTGAGTTCTTCAAGGCTTCCTCAAACACCTCCAACGGAGGCCGACTCGTGCGTTGCTCAATAATGTCGAATGCGTCGTAAATAATCCTGGCAGCCAGGCTTTTCTTGCCTCGCTCCATCATATTGTTCACAAATTTGGCCACGACCGGGCTATGATAGCGCGGGTCGGGGATCACAGTTCGGCGCTCGGCGCGATTTCGTCTCATTGCTTAGCTCTCCACCTCAATTGCAGCCCTAGCTCTTGGGCCGTTTTGTCCCATATTTGCTACGGCTACGTTTTCGAGCGCCAACACCGGTGCTATCCAGTGCGCCGCGAACGATGTGATAACGCACGCCTGGCAGATCCTTCACACGGCCACCACGCACCAACACTACGCTGTGCTCTTGCAGGTTGTGTCCTTCCCCCGGGATGTAGGCAGTTACTTCCATCCCATTGGTCAGTCGAACGCGAGCCACCTTACGCAAAGCAGAGTTAGGCTTCTTTGGGGTCGTTGTACGCACTTGGGTACAGACGCCGCGCTTCTGCGGGTTGCCCCG
>JAAUPU010000601.1 GCA_012032975.1 Caldilineaceae bacterium
GCACAAAACACTGGCGTAGCAGGTTTGGCCAACAAAGGTGGAATTGTGGCCGAAGTTGTCGTCAATGGAGGTACGAACTCTTTCTTTCATGTCTTGCCATTTAGAAGCTCATGAGGGAATCGACAAGTTTGCTGCACGGTGTTCTACCGTTGCGGATATCTTGAGAGGAACCAGGAGATATTCATCTCCTCCAATCTACCCTGATGCCTCCATGGCATCTCATTTCTGCTTTGTTCTGGGAGACCTCAATTTTCGTACACGGCACAATGGACACATTGATTATCATGATCAAATTGACGATGTAAAGAAACTGGTGGCGGATTGCAATTGGAAGGAACTCAATGATGCCGACATTGAACTTGGGCATTCCCGCCTGAAGTTGGAAACTCGTCAACCTGTCAGGGGGTGCGGCGGCGTGATCCCGCCTCCCAATGGGATCTGCAAGATGGCAGAGCGGCCAAATTTTCCGCCCCGCCGCCCGCCCGAATAGCCGAACAGCCTAGCCAGGCTCTCTGTAATCGAGTTAAAATTGCCAACCATGTCGCGCTGAAACGCTGCCGTAGATTCTGTCATCTCTGGGCGAATCGTATCCCAGGACGCTTTAACCTCCGTGTAGCCACTACGCAGCATGGTAAATGCCATCGCCGACGAACTTATCAGACTGCCAAACATCGCCACCACTGCCGGGCCATGCTCAGTCGCAGCGCTGGTAAACCAATCCACCATGTCCCGGAAAACCGGCAAAAATTCTTGCCCGATCTGCATTTTCAGCCCATCGACCACGCCTTTGGCAATCTCCAGAGAACCGGCGAAGGTATCCATTCGTTTCGCCGCCATTTCCTCGGCGTCAACGTCGCCCATCGTCTTTTTCAGCGCGGCGAAACCCTCTTCACCTGTCTCTGCCAGAGCCACCGCCGCGCGCATGGCGTCCGTGCCAAAGATGGTACTCAGCGCCTGATTTTTCTGCTCTTCGCTCAATCCCACCATCGCGGTGGCCAGCACGCCTGCAATCTCACCCATCGAGCGCAGATTGCCCTCGGCATCGAAGAATTTGTTCGCGCCGTCTTCGGTGATAATGCCCAACTCGCGCATGGCATCGTAAGCTGGATTCGATGCAGGAACGAGCCGCTGAAGCATCGTCTTAAATGATGTACCCGCGTCGCTGCCGCTGGAAAACAACGGCGAAAATCGCAGCGATGCTGGCGTTGAAATCGTCGAACTCGACACCCACTGCATCGGCCACACCGCCGCCCTGAGCCAGAGCCAGTGCATAATCATCCATGCTGAATTTCGAGGAGGTCACTATCGCGGAGATACCGTTAACGGCGGTCGCCATATTCCCGGCTTCGATGTTGAAGATGTCCATCGCATCAGTAGCGATGTTCGCAGCCGTGCCAAAGTCGGCGCCCGTTGCGTTGGCCAGCAGCACGGTCGAACGCGCGGCCCCATCCATGATCTGGGTCATGGTCAGCCCGTTGCGGCCCAACATTTCGATGGCGTCGGCTGCCTGCACCGCATCCACTTTCAGGTTGGGATCCAGGCCCAGGCTTTGGATCAACTGCCCCAGTTGCGCGGTCTCGTCGGCGGTCGTGCCCATGACCGACGATATATCGGCCAGCTGTTGCTCCATGTCGGCGGCATCGTCTACGGCGCCCTTTAGCGCGACGCCAAACGCTACCGCCGCCCCGCTCGCCGCGACGAACCCGCCGATGACACCGGCTTTGAAGAATTTTCCAAACGCGGTCGCCTGTTTGCCGCCCGTTTGCAGGTCTTTGCCCACCCCCCGCATGGCACGATCAAACTGGCCTGTGTCAGCGCCGATCTTGGCATAGAGTGAAGCAATCTGCTCAGCCATTTACCGTTGTCCGCTCGGTTTGATCGTTCGGTTCTGTTGCGCAATGCGCGCCCGCGCCGCCCAGAAGCGTTGCCACAGGTATTCCTCCATCGCGGTCAACGGCCCCGGCTGCCCACTCAACAGCGCCCGAACCGTTGTGCCCAGCCGCTCGGCCAGCTCAAAGCGGGCATAGGCCGCGGTCGGTTCGAGCATGGGGGTTCCGTTGGCGGGCATTCTCAGGAACCACCACCAGGAGGCTTTTTTAGGTCTTCGGCAACCTCCTGGCTGTTCGACCGCCCGCTAATCTCCAATATGCGCGTCGCCAGCGTCGTCACCGTGCCAGCCTTGCCATTCTCCAGTTGCCCGACTTGCTCAGCCGTCAACTTTGGTTCGACCAACCCAGCCCCGATCACGGCGCGCATGAATCGATGCGAATTCTCACCGCTCGCTTCCGGCATCCGTTCCACCTCAGCCGAGGTCAACGAACGGATTCGCACCACGCCCACGCCCGCCAGGTCGTATAGCTCCTCTTCGCCCAGAATCCCGGCCAGAAAATCATCCACCGAAATCACCGGCGTACTGCCGTTCAACTTCGCTCCCATTGCTACCTCCTGTTAGCTATTCGTTCTGGTCCATGTTTTCTTGCCCTCAAACGTATAGCTGCGCGTGGCATGGCCGTTGTAGTCCTGCGCATCCGAAACACCCGTCACGAGCGCAGAACCCGCCAGGTAGTCGGTGGTCGATTCCAGCAGGTTCAACAGAACAAGGGTTCTGTCTATCACCGCTGTGGATAGTAGCGTGTGCATCGCGTTGGCCGCGTCATGCGCACCGCTGAAGCTGCCCGTTACTGTGGTTGGTCCGGCGGGTTCCGGGTCACCCCACGTCTCGCCAAAACCCGCCGTCTGAGAGGTCGAATAGCTCATGTCCCCCGACCATTCAGTGATTTTACTTACCACCGTGCCAGCCGTCCCGCCCACTCGCACGTTCCCTGCTGTGCCGCTAATTGCAGCCATTTCACACACTCACTTTCTGTTGTAAATCAAGAAATCACGTAGCAATAAACTCCACGGCATATATTCCGCCGCTGTGCCAATAGTCATCACTATCCCGATATTCCACCAGCGACCGCCGCCGACACCGTATCAGTGTGTAGCCGGTCACTGACAACGCCGCATCCTGCATCAGATTATGCAGATGCCCATACACGAGCCGCGCCTCGCCCGGCCATCGTCGGTTGGAGACAACCTTGACGGTGTAGTCCGCAGCCATCCGGTCATCGGTGAATGAGTAATCCGCCACCGCCGCCTGAAGCTGTACAATCGCATACGGAGGCGTGCCGCCCTGGTCCGCCATTGTGTCATAGACCGAAACCGTGCCCCCGCTCAGCGCGCTGTAGACCGCGCTCCCCATCGCAGCATGATCGATCATGGTTTACCCACCCACCACAGGCGCAAAATGTCTTGCCACTCCCACTCGGTTTCCCGAACCGCTGGCGTCAAAAACGGACGTGCCGGTATTTTGGTCGTTCCGAATTCGTGGTATATGCCATAGTCTACGCTCGGCCCCACGTGGATCACCGATTCGCTTTCAGGTTCCGGCAATACCACCCGTTTGGCCCCGTCCCCCGGCACAGGAGGCAGCCCGCCGCTCTGCCCCTTCTCACGCGCGTAGACTGAATTGATCATAGCGCCCGTATCGATCAGCCCCTGTTTCTGGATGTGC
>JAAUPU010000602.1 GCA_012032975.1 Caldilineaceae bacterium
ATGACGGCCGGTGTTGCCCATGAAATCAACAACCCGGTCGCGGCGGTGCAGCGCGGTTCGGGTCAATTGGCCGACGCCGCCGAGGAGTTTGCAGAAGCGCGCCTGAACGTCAGCCAAGTCGGGTTGAGCAGCGATCAGCTTGGTGTAATGGACAGCCTGCTAGAGCGGGCGCGAACCGATGCGCTCAATCCACCCGAGATGGACGCACTGGCACGCAGCGATCTGGAGTATGAATTGGAGAGCTGGCTTGAAGACCACGACGTCGAGGATGGGTGGGAGTTTGCGCCGATTCTCGCCAGTCTGAATTACGGCCCTGATGACTTGTCCGTGCTTGTCGACCATTTCAGCAACGAGCAGTTGACCCCAGTTGTCGGTGCGCTGAGCGCCACCTACTCCCTCTACAATCTGCTCGCGGAGATCAACCGTGGCTCCGAGCGCATCGCCGAGATCGTCAAGGCGCTCAAGTCCTATTCCTACCTGGACCAGCGCCCGTGCAAAATGTCAACGTCCACGAAGGCATCAACAACACGCTGTTGATCCTGCAGAACAAGCTCAAGAGCGGGGTCAACGTGCGCCGCGAATATGACCCGGCGCTGCCCGAGATCGAGGCATACGGAAGCGAGCTAAACCAAGTCTGGACCAATATCATCGACAACGCGATCGATGCGGTCGAAGGCAAGGGCGAGATCACGATCCGCACACGACGGGTGGACGATTGCTGGATCGTCGTCGAGATCGAGGACAACGGACCAGGCATTCCAGAAGAGATCCGGCATCGCATTTTCGACAGCTTCTTCACGACCAAGCCGCCGGGTAAAGGCACAGGCTTGGGGCTGGACATCTCGTACCGCATCGTGGTCTTCAAACATCAAGGCGACATCAAGGTCCACTCTCGGCCGGGCATGACCCGATTTCAGGTCTGGTTGCCCTCCAGCTTCGAAAAGGCCAAGGGATCGCCCCTTCCAATGGGAGCCTACGAGGCGCCCAACGATGCAGAGATCAAGCAGATCTTGACGCAGAGCAAGACGATTGCCGTGGTTGGGATATCCACCGACGCCAGCAAACCCGGCCATACAGTCCCAGTCTATCTCCAGGAAGCCGGCTATCGCATCATTCCTGTCAACCCAAATATCGACCAAGTGCTGGGCGAAGTTGCCTACGACGAGCTATCCCAGGTGGAAGAGGCAATAGACATTGTTTTGATCTTTCGACGCGGCGAAGCGGTGCCCGACATCGTAGACCAGGCCGTGGAGATCGGCGCCAAGACTGTTTGGATGCAGGACGGGGTGGTCAATGAACGCGCGGCGGAGACAGCTAAATCATGCGGGCTGCATGTGGTCATGGACAGCTGTATTCGCGTGCGTCACCTCATGATGATTCAGGAACTCGACGCGGCATAACGCTGCCAACCAATCTCGCGATGGACAGAGGAAACCGAACCATGCTCGCACTCGACTCGACCGACCCCGCGCCGACGCTCTCCAAAGCCGCGTACAAGCATGTCGTTCGTCAGCAGCTTGATCGGCTGAATGATCTGGCGGCGTTGGTCTTCCTCAGCAAGATCTCGGTGATCATCGTCTTTGAAGGCTGGGATGCGGCAGGCAAAGGCAGCAACATCCGTCTGCTCACCGAACGTCTGGACCACGTGGGTTTAAGGTGCTTTCCACCCAGGCGCCCCGCTCCCACGAGCGGCTGCGGCCTTGGCTCTGGCGCTTTTGGATGCAGATCCCGCGGCGGGGGCAAATCGCGATCTTCGACCGCAGCTGGTATGGTCGAGTCCTTGTCGAGCGGGTAGAAGGGCTGACACCCATACCCGACTGGATCCGCGCCTACGAAGAGATCAACGAATTCGAGCGCACATTGGCCAGCGACCGCACGCTCTTCGTCAAGTTTTGGCTGCACATCAGTCAGGAAGAGCAACTGCGACGTTTTATCGCCCTGACCATGGACAAGGCGGAAGCGTGGCAAATTTCGGCCGAAGACTGGGAACACCACCGCAAGTATGACGAGTATCTGGCCGCGGTCAACGACATGCTGGAAAACACCCATACAGAAGTCGCCCCCTGGTACGCGGTGCCGGCAACGGACCAATACTATGCCACCTTCCAGATCATGTCGGTTACCATCAACCGGCTTGAGGCTGCTCTGGGTGAAAAGGTGACCGTCTGGCCTAAGCTATCTGAGATTGAGGCCCATGCCTCTTCCGGCGCCAAAGCAGATGGGCAGACGAGCAGCAGCAAGAGCAAAAAAGACAAGCGAGACGATGACGATGACGGTTCCACGAAGCCGACCGAGAGCGAAGTCTCTCCGCCAGATGAGATTGCTCCCACTGTCGACGGTGAGAATGTAGCCGTCGCAGATACGAAACCCAAGCGAAGGCGCACCACCAGACGGGCCGCGCCATCTTCCAAGAAAGCATAGTCGAGAGGCTCCCATGCTAGAGATAGTCGACCTGAGCCAGAAACTCCACAAGAAAAAATATCGTCGCCTGCTGAATCGCTACCAGACCCAGGTGCGTCTGCTTGGCTATCATGTCTATCAGCAGCAGCGACCCGTTCTCATGGTCTTTGAAGGCTGGGACGCGGGCGGCAAGGGTGGGGCGATCTCTCGGCTGACCGAACGGATGGACCCGCGCGCCTACGTCGTTCACCCCATCGCGGCCCCTCTCGGCGACGACGCAGTGAAGCACTATCTCTGGCGTTTCTGGCGTCGGCTTGCCTGCCAAAGGCGAAATCGCCATCTTCGACCGCAGTTGGTATGGCGCTTGATGGTCGAGCGCGTCGAATCCTATTGCACCGAGGCCGAATGGCAGCGCGCCTTTCAAGAGATCCGCGAATTCGAGCAACAATTGGTTGGCTTCGGCACGATCATCTTCAAATTTTGGATGCACATCAGCAAGGAAGAGCAACTACAACGCTTCGAGGCCCGGCAGGCACGACCCCACAAACAGTGGAAGCTGACCGACGAAGATTGGCGCAATCGGGAAAAGTGGGACATCTACGAACAAGCTGTCGAGGACATGCTGATCAAGACCACGACTGCGCAATCCCCCTGGACCATCATTGCTGCCAACGACAAGCGCTTTGCCCGTGTCCAGGTGTTGGAGACAGTGGTCAGGCGGTTGAGCCAGGAGTTGCACATCGATCCGTCCCCAGAGAACATCGCCGACCTGCCGGCATTGGCGGCGCCTACACCGATTCCCGATTGGGCGCTGGCCGATGCCCAGGCGCTTGGCATTCCGGTCTCAACGCCAGCGCAACCGAATGGAGAAACAGCCGGCGTCCACTGATCTTGTGGCCGATCCCAAATCCGTTCCTCGATCTCCGTCATCGGGCGTCCCAAGCGCGAATTGCCATCGGGACGCCCTTTGCAATCTACTCCCCGAGCGCACTCACACCTTACAAGGAGCGAACCATTGCCTGAAGAACCGGAAGCCTTGACCCGCGCCATGATCATCGCTGCCCACCCCGACGACCCTGAATTTGGCTGCGGCGGCACCATCGCAAAATGGGCCGAATCGGGCAAAGAGATCACGTTTGTGCTGTTGACCAGC
>JAAUPU010000603.1 GCA_012032975.1 Caldilineaceae bacterium
AGTCCAGCGAAAGAGCTATCCACAGATGGCTGCACTGCAAAGAGGCGTTCAGCCGCCAATTTTACGAATGAGGACGAATTACTTGGTCGGCCCCAGTGAAGAAATTCGTGTCCATTCGTGGAATTCGTGGCAAAGAGAGCTTTTTGCAGTGCAGCTCATTGTTGACTTTTTGAGAATCTCAAAGCTGTTATTCCCAACAATACGAGGCAAAGATGAGGAACTTATCTAGACGGGTGGAAAGTGTGCCGGCATCGGTCACCGCGGCGATGATGGAGAAGGGGCGCCAGTTGCGCGCGGCTGGCAGAGATGTGATCAACCTGGCAGGCGGCGAGCCTGATTTTGATACGCCGGCCCATATTGTGGAAGCTGCCATTGCGGCCATGAAGGCGGGCGACACCCACTATCCGACCTCGCATGGGTCGCCCGAACTGCTCGACGCCATTGTCGCCAAGCTGGCCCGCGAGAACAATGTGCATCTCTCGCCCAACCAGATCATGGCGACCCCCGGTGGCAAGTGGGCGCTCTTCGCCACCCTGTCGGCCATCCTGGAGCCGGGCGACGTGGTCATGGTGCTGGACCCGTCCTGGGTGACCTATGGCCCGATGGTCGAACTGCATGATGCCGTGCCGGTGCGGGTGGCGCTGCCCAGCGAAGACAATTTTCGCATCACAGAAGAATTACTCCAGCGCCACATCAGCGAGCACACCAAACTGTTGATGATCAACAGCCCCAACAACCCAACCGGCCGCGTGCTGACCCGCGACGAGATCGACGCCATCGTCGCAGTCGCGGTCGAACATGACCTCTATGTGATCAGCGACGAGATCTACGAACATATCCTTTACGACGGCGCGGTCCACTACAGCCTGGCAGCCGAGCCGGGCATGGCCGAGCGCACGATCATCGTCAACGGTTTCAGCAAGGCCTACGCCATGACCGGCTGGCGGCTGGGCTGGCTGGCCGGTCCCGAACTGGTGGTGCGTCTCGCCCGTCGCTTTCAGACCCAGAGCATCACTTCGGCCGCCAGCTTCACCATGAAGGCCGGCGCGGTCGCGCTCAACGGGCCGCAAGAATGCGTCCATGAGATGACCGCGGCCTACGCCAAACGGCGTCGCTTCATGCTGGATGCGCTGGAGGAGATCCCCGGCATCGAATGCGCACCCATCGAAGGCGCGTTCTACATCTTCCCCAAGTTTACCCATACCGACAAGTCCAGCCTCGAAGTCGCCAGCCTGCTCCTGGAGCGTGCGCAGATCGCGACCACGCCCGGCATCGCGTTTGGCCCGGCCGGCGAAGGCCACATCCGCTTTAGCATCGCCACCCACATGGACGACCTGGAGCGCACCGTCGAGCGGCTTGCCCAGTTCGCGCCGGAGCTTTAGCCGTGAGCGCTGACGGGATAACCTATGTGTTGGCGATTTTGGCCGGCGTGCTGGCTGGCATTATCAACACGCTGGCGGGCAGCGGCTCGATCGTGACGCTGCCCATGTTGGTCTTCCTGGGGCTGTCGCCCAGCGTGGCCAACGGTACCAACCGTGTCGGCGTCATTGTTCAAAACATTGTTGGCATCGCTACCTTTCGACAACAGGGACAGCTTCAACTGGAAGGTGGGCTGTGGCTCACAGTTCCAGCCATGATCGGTGCGGTGCTCGGCGCGCAGATCGCAGTCAATCTTAACGAGCAGGCCATGAACCTGGCCATCGGCATCGTCATGGTTGTGATGCTCTTCGTCGTGCTCTTCAATCCCAAGCAGTGGATGCGGGTCTCGTCGAATGTTCAGTCTGGCCGACCCAGCATCTGGATACTGGGTATCTTCTTTGTCATTGGCATATACGGTGGCTTCATCCAGGCTGGGGTGGGCGTCTTCCTTCTGGTCGCGCTGGTGATGGGCGTCGGTTATTCTATGGTCCACGCCAACGCCATCAAGTTGATGATCGTGCTTGCACTGAGCCTTGCCGCGATTGTGGTCTTCATCAACAACGACCAGGTGGACTGGGGGCTGGGTGTGCTGATGGCGATTGGTCAGAGCATCGGCGCCTGGCTGGCCGCACGCTACGCTTCCAACAACCCAAACGCAAACATCTGGGTACGCCGCCTGCTGATCGCCGTGATCCTGGTCTCGATCGCCAAATTCTTCGGGCTGATGGACCTGGCTGGCCGTCTCATGGGCTGATTTTCTGTGATCACCCCATGGCCACTCTGTGCAGCCACAGGCTGCACTGGCGAATTTGCAAAAGGGCGATGTGGTTCTTGAACCACATCGCCCTTTTGTTTTGCCTGAGAGTCCCTTTTCTGGCTGTTTATGCGTGAATTCTCGGATGTCTTCATTTTTTTCGAGTGGTATAATGATGGCAATGTGATCCGAGGCTGCATCTATACCGAAACGGATGATCATCCAAATGTATACAACCCGACGGTCTGCCCGACCATTCATGCTCGCCCTTCCGATTGCCCTGGCGATCGGCCTGCTCCTGATCGGTGCCGTCCTTGCCGATGGGTTGGTCATCACCATTGATGACGGCGTCGCAACCGTGCATCCGGGCGACTTCGTGACCTACACCGTGTCGGTGACCAACAGCGACGTGCTGTCGCCAGCCCATGATCTGCTGATCACTGGCTCGCTGCCGATCAGCAGCATGCAGTTGATCTCCGCCGGGGATGGTTTCGAGATCGCGCCGGGTTTGGTCAGTTGGGGACCGATTACACTCGCTGCCGGGTCCACACTTTCGCGGACGTTGGCGGCGCGTCTCCTCGATCCGCTTTTTGTCGATATCGCCGCGCTGACAACCACGGCCAGCTCCAGGTGGGCGGTGTTGTCAGCACAGCCCAAGATGTAGACATACTCCGTGCTGCGTTCATCGGTGGCCGCGTCTTACACGATGCCAACCGGGACGGACTGCCCAGCGGCGATGTCAGCCTGCCTGGCGTGCGCTTGTTGCTGGGCTTGCCAAACGGCCAGACCATCACCTTGACAACGTCGATTACGGGTACGTATAGCTCGCCCGCACTGGCAGCCGGAGAGTACACGCTCACAGTGGTCACTTCGACGCTGCCGTTCTCCATGACGCCCGCCTTCGATCCGGATGGCGGCCAGGATTCGCGCACCCAGGTCACCATCACCAACGAACAGCGTAGCGACCAGAACGATTTTGGCTATCGGTTGGCCGGGCCGATCACTGGCACGATCTGGCACGACATCAATGGCGATGGCCAGTTGGGTGTCGCCGATTCTCGGTTGCCCAATGTGCAGGTCACGCTGCTCGACCTGACCAGCGCGCAGCTGGTCACAAAAACCACCGACATCAGCGGTCTCTACCGTTTCGATGGGCTGGCAGCCGGCGGTTACCGTGTGCGGGTGATAACCACAGCCCTGCCGTCGGGGCTTCGCCAGAATGTAGACCCAGATGGCGCCCTGGATTCCACCACCGTCATTACGCTGGGTCTGGCGACGCCCGCCGCCAACGCCGGCTTCGGATATCGGCTTGGCGGAACAATCCGGTCAACGGTTTGGCACGACGCCAACGGCGACGGGACTTCAGACCG